>MHUC01000040.1:3162-13043 GCA_001823315.1 Candidatus Wildermuthbacteria bacterium RIFCSPHIGHO2_12_FULL_40_12 | reverse complement strand
CTTCTCTATTCCCGTATCGGCGGCGTAAAAAGCGATGACAGAGTTACCGATATCTCTAACCATTCTAATTTGTCCTATTAAAATAACGCTAATACCAAGACCAATGGACAGCAAAATAGCCATTATGATTACGGCTAAAAAAAGAATTACTCCTTTCTGCCCCCGTACGCGTCTTGGCAAGTTTTCCTTAGTTTGTCCTATCATATTATTCGTCAAGGTTTCTTTGAGAAACCGTTGTCTGCATTTTAATAGCTGGCCAATTTTTATCTGCGTCCTGGACCGAAAAAGCGACGGTAGCCCTTGGTTGTAGATTATCTCCGGACGCATCTCCCGCAAGATCGAAATTAAGGTTCGTTACTTCAAGTTTGTCGGAGGTTAATGGAAGAGAAGGATTGCCATCGCCTTTATCGTGCATTAATTGTGCGCCACCCAAGAAAAATTCTTGGCATTGATCTCCCTCCAGATGATTGATGAATTTAATACCTGCCCCGCCACTGGTAATCTCATAGTTGGTACCTGGGGTAATGCACCCTACGCTGTCGTCCTTAATCGCCATCCTTAGAGCTCGGCTCATATACTCTAAAGCAAATGATGTTTGGTCCAACAATTGACGCGAAGCTAAAGTATGCCTCTGACTGCGAATGCCGGAAATCAATAATCCCGAGACAACGCCGGAAATCAATACAAAAACGGACATCGCCACCAATAATTCAATCAAAGAAACTCCTTTCTGGTTTCGCTTGCGCTGAATAAAATTTTTGCCCAGCATGATGATAGATAAAATAAATTTAGTTAACGCCAATTGTATAAATATTCTTGCGCGCTGACCGTGTTGGTTTTGCCGGCTTGCTGCCAATTAACCACAACGGATACGTTAAGAATAGAAATCCCTTCACTGTCAAAACCGTTATTGATTGTAATCTTCCTTTGAAATTTAGTAGCTGTTCCGGGATCATAACTGTAAAACCCAGCAGAATCAACATTAAGAAATTGATCGGAATACCCCGGCAGGTCTGGATCCTCTTGATCTGAAGGATCGTAAGAATGCTTATAGTCAGCGATACAGCCAGTACTACAACCTGTTAACCCCTCATCCCAAAAGTTTCCTGATCCTTCTAACCAATTCGTGTCGCGGATATTCCTTACTATCTCAATTCCCTCTTGAGTTAAATAACTTGCCACCAACTTTGACGAAGCCAATGACATAAAGGAAATGGTTTGAGTGATTAAAGAGAGTCCGCTGACTAAACCAATGAGGATAATAAAAATAGCAGATAAGGTTTCAATTAAAGTAAATCCATTTCTGGTTTTAATGTTTAAACGGCCAGGCATTTTAATATTGATATTTATTTTACATTAACAAGACCTGCTTTGTTTACTTCGATCTCTTTTGTTATCGTTGGATTATTTTCTAAGGCAAGAGTTATCGTAGCGTCAGTTGGATCGGGACCAAAGGTGGTTTTGAATGTTACGGTCGGAGCGGGAGGTTTAAAATTTATGCTTAAGTTGGGATGGGAAAGATTTTGAACAATTACTCCTTTTTCCAATCTTATCGCCTCTATCTCCCAATCGTTGCCGTCTCTTTGGTCGTTCCCGTTTCTGTCGGCAAAGATTATGATTTCGTATCCTGGATTTTGTTTTATATATATGCCATAGCTATCTGGAATAATCTTGGGACCGCCGGGATTATCAGGATCCGCTATTTTTGCTGAAGCCAGCGCCATTTCGGCTGCCCGCCTAATATCTTGAGCTAACTTATGGGCAGACCTCTCCAGGGCAAATTGGGCTCTGGCGTCTTTGTAATTAGGAAGAATGATGGAACTCAAAATCGCTATAATGCCGAGGATCAGCATAATTTCAACAAAAGTAACGCCTTTTTGCCGTAGTTGGTTTTTCATGAAACGCATTGTGATTTTTTTTCTAAAGAATAAGCCCTAAATACCAATCAATGGCGCTTTGCCCCCAAAAAAGAGCCAAAAAAGTGCCTGTTATTAAAAAGGGGCCGAAGGGAATTTCTGATTTCAGTCCTTTTTTCTTGGTCGCTATCAATCCTAAGCCAATTATAGCACCCAGAGAAAAAGCTGAAAATAAAGCGAAAAGAATGTTTGGCCAACCCAAGATTAAACCCATCAATATCGCCAGCTTAAAATCGCCCATACCCATCCAACGGCCGCCGGAAAATAGAATTATAGCCAATAAAACAAATGCTGGCAAAATACTAAATCCTAAATCATAAACCCAAAATTCACCACCGCACCAAAATTGGGCGAGAAGGCAAATATCCCAATTCCCAAAATTCCAAATCCCAAACAATCTATACAAAACCGCAATGATAATTCCGGGATAAACAATGCTGTCTGGAATAATATAGTGCCTTAAATCATAGACAAAAATGACAATAAGTAAGCTCGTAAGAACCCACAAATACACCGTATTAAAAAGAAGAAAATTGTCTGGCTGCGCCAGATCTCGCGAAGCGAGAAAAATTAGCAGAAACATCAACCCCGTTGCCAACTCAACCATAGGATACTGCCAGGAAATCGGCTTTTGGCAATAACGGCATTGGCCTTTAAGCCATAAAAAACTAACAACAGGGATTAAATCTTGCCAATTTAAAATATGCTTGCAGTTCGGACAATACGACCTGCCTTTTAAGAAACTTTCTTCTTTTTCTAAGCGATAAATCACGCAATTCAAAAAACTACCAATGACCAATCCAGAAACGAACGGGATAAAATAATGAAACACATACATAGTACTATTTTAGCATTTTAACCTTAGCGTCTCTAATTAAAAATAAAGACGGGGTATTACCCCGTCTTCTTGATAATTTGTTAGAGTATTTTTCAATCCAACATTACGGACAAGCCTGAGCCGCACAAGCTACAGTACCAGTTTTTCCAGCTGAATCTACGCAAGCAGTTTGACCTGACGTTGCCAACACAGAAGAAACACAGAATGCACCAGTCGCTGAGCTACAAACTACAGAAGTACCACCATTCTGCGTTGCAATATCTCCTGCCAAATCTATGAGGGATTGATCACCACCAACACCAATATTGCACACATCTACGGGCGCGTCATAGGCGAAGTCGTTATTGTCATAAATAATTTCTGCCCTAGCCCTATACTGCTGAAGCTCGGCCTTAATTCTTGCGTCTCTAGCTTTAGCTCTTGCACCACCCAAGGCAACCAACACGATTGAAGCCAAAATTCCGATAATGGCGATGACGACCAACAATTCAATCAAAGTGAAACCTTTTTTTCTGTTAGTAAAAATCTGCATTTTAATATTATTCTAATTAAAATTTAGTAATCGACCTTTCCCGGTAGTAGAATTTGGACTGTTCGCCAGGGACGAACAAAAATATTAAGACATGTCCAAATTACACTACCGGGTTTAATAACATCAGCCTTTTGTCATTATAGCACGATTTTAACAATGAGGCGCGGGCTGTGGAAAACTACACATCGCGTCCGTTTTTAGTCAAAACTAATGCTGTAAAGTGGCAAAAGAATGGAAGCCATAAACAATCCGACAACCAGACCCAAACTAACTATCATAATGGGCTCCAACATTTTCACAAAACTGTCCAAGGCCCTTTCCACCTCTTTTTGGTAGTAATTAACGATATTAAGCAAGGTTAAATCTATTTGTCCCGTTTTTTCCCCAACAATCAACATTTGAATAAACAGGGGCGGAAAAAGCGCGGGATATCTTGAAAGGTAAGAGCTTATCGGCTCCCCTTTTCTAATACCTTCTCCGGTGTCAAAGATAACCTGTTTGTAAACGCTGTTACCAACAATGTCTCCGGTGGTTTCCAATGCTTGGATAATCGGGAAGCCGGCGGAAATCAAGGTGGATAAATTCTCGGCTATCCTCGCCAGATTAATCTTCTTGAAAAATTCGCCTATCCAGGGAATCCGCAAGACCATTCTGTCTATAAATTCTTTGCCTTCTTTGCTTTTAATCAATTGCATGACGAATAAAACAAACCCCAGCAAGACAATCAAAACAAACCACCAATAACCCTGAAGGAAAACGGAAAAAGATATCATTATTCTGGTCATTAAAGGAAGCTCGGTGCCAGCTTCCAGCAAAACCTCAACAAGTTGAGGCACAACATAAACAGACATTACCATTAAAAGACCGAGAAAAACCACTAAAACGAATATCGGATAAACCATTGCCGTGATAATCTTGGAATAAAAATTGTATTCGTTTTCAATGTGGTCCGCTAAATACCCCAAAACATCGGACAATTTTCCTGACGCTTCTCCCGATTTAATGACGCTGACATAAAAAGCAGAGAAGACCTTTGGGTAAGCGCCGAACGCGCGGGACAAGGGCGTACCGCCCTCCACTTTTTCCATTATCCCTATGATCTTTTCCTTAAAGTGATGCTTTCTGGTTTGGTTGGCGATGGTTCTTAAGGACTCCACAACCGGAACATTGGACTTAAAAAGAATAGCCAATTGCCTGAAGAACACCACCAAATCTTTCCTCGTAACCCTCTGGAAAAAAGCTATCTCGTCGAGAACGGTGACAGATTCTTTTTCTTCCCGCAAAGAGGTAATATACAAACCGTATGACTGCAGTAAAGACAAAGCGGCCTCCCTGGAAGAGGCCTCCACGATGCCCGCCTGCAAAGAACCTGCTTGAGTTCTGGCTTGATAATTAAACTTCACCCCGTTAGAAGTCTGTCGTTATATGACACGCAAGTAATTTCAGACAGACCACTGCTATTTTTAATATCCCCGTTATTGCCGTACAGGAAAATTTTTATAAACGAGTTTGTTCTTCCAGAATAAACAAGTTTGTTCTTTCAGAATAAAAATTTTCCTGGTTAAGGCCTCTAACGGGGTTCACATCATAAAAATCAAAACAATTAACGTAATAATCTTCTCAACTCGCTGGCATTCAAAGAATACACAAGGGCGTTTCTTAAAGAAATTTGCTTCGTTCTGACCAAACCGGCCAACGCGCGGTTCAAAGTCACCATGCCTAATTCGGTTGACGTTTCAATAACCAAGTCCAATTCATGTATTTTGTTTTCTCTAACTAAGTTGGCTACGGCCGGCGTGGCAAGCATTATCTCGCAAGCAGGCACTAATCCTCCTTTGACTCCGGGTATCAATCTTTGCGAAATTACTCCCAAAAGAGAATCGGCCAGCTGCGCTCTGATTTGTCCCTGTTGAGACGAAGGAAAAGAGTCCACAATTCTGTGAATTGTCTGGCTCGCGGAATTAGTATGCAGAGTGGCAAAAACCAAGTGTCCGGTTTCGGCCGCCGTAATGGCGGTTGACATTGTTTCCGTGTCTCTCATTTCCCCAACCATAATAACATCGGGGTCTTGCCGAAAGGTTGATTTCAGCGCCCGAGAGAAAGACAAAGTGTCTTGATAAACCTCTCTTTGATCTATAACGCATTTGTCATCCTCAAAAATATACTCAATCGGATCTTCAATGGTGATGATGTGTTCATTCCTTGTTTTGTTGATCTCGTTTATCAAACAAGCCAAAGTGGTGGATTTTCCGTGAGAAGAAGGCCCGGTGATTAAAACAAAACCCTGCGACGGCTTAGTAAATTCGTAGAGGGTTGAAGGCAAGTTTAATTCTTCCAGTGTCGGTATTTTGGCCGGTATCAAACGGAGGGCGGACGAAATGCTGCCGCGCTGGAAAAAGATATTGACTCGGAATCTGGCTTTTTCGCCGCCGTTATAGGAAAAATCGATTTCTTTTTCTTTCAGGAATCTTTGCTGTTGGTCTCCGGTCATCAGCTCAAAAGCCAAGGCCTGAGTATCTGGGGCGGTCAGCTCCTTCATTTTGATCAACGGCACCAAGCGGCCGTTAATCCTGATGATTGGCGACTGCCCCATTGAAATATGCAGGTCAGACGCCTGCTCCTGAACCGTTATTGACAATAATTCTCTAAGAAAAGAAGAGTAATCAGACATTGTTTTAATACGTCACTTATTTAATAGTTCTTTAATCTCTTTGATAACCTCGCTTGGAGTGAAGTGGGCTTTGATCAAATACTTTGTCGCCCCTAAATCCACGCCTTTTTCCACTTCTTCCTTTTGCCCAAGATTGGAAAGAATTATCACTTTCAAATCTTTAGTGTCTGGCTTGTTCCTAATTGTCCTTAAAATCTCCCAACCGTCAACGTTGGGCAGGATAATATCCAGCAAGACAAGATCGGGCCTTGCTTCCGTTATCTTATTTAACACCTGGTCGCCGTCCTCAACCGTTTCAACGGCGTAGCCCGATTCTTCCAATTTGTCTTTGTAGATATCAATCAAGAACGGATCGTCTTCCACTAAGAGTATTTTCTTCATGCGCTGAATCTATTTATTGATATTAATTATGGCTTATTAAAATATTTTCGCAATGGTCTATGCAACCATCTTTACTCTTCAGCCACCCTCAACACCTCCGCCATGGTCGTAATGCCGTCCAGAACCTTAAGAATCCCATCCTGCCGCATCGTAATCATTCCTTGACGATAGGCCTCTTTAATTATTTTTTGTTCTTGGGGATCTTTCACCACGATACCGGCCAATTCATCTGTCATTTCCAGAATTTCAAAAACCCCTATCCTGCCAGAATACCCTCGGGATCCGCATTTTTTACATCCCTGCATCTCATAAACCATCAAGGGGCTGACGATTTTTAATTTGGATTTTATCTGTTGGGGCAACCCTTCCACTTCTTTCATAATCATTTCTTGAACGTCTTTCCTGGCTTTAACTTTCTTTTTGCAATGCACGCACAAAACCCCGATTAACCTCTGGGCAATAACTATGCTCAAAGAAGGAGAAATTAAAAACGGCTTTACCCCCATATCGATCAAACGAGGAATAGCACCGATAGCATTGTTGGTGTGAAGGGTGGACAAAACGATGTGTCCGGTTAGAGCGGCGTGAATCGCTAAAGCCGCTGTTTCTTCGTCTCTGATTTCACCAACCATAATAACATTCGGGTCCTGTCTCAAAACCTGACGCAATCCTTGGGCAAAACCATAACCGATTTCCGGTCTCACTTGCGACTGGTTAACACCTTCGATAAAATACTCCACCGGATCCTCTAAAGTAACGATGTTGACTCCTTCTTTGTTGAGAAGATTAAGAATAGCGTACAAAGTGGTGGTTTTTCCGCAACCCGTCGGACCGGTTGATAAAATCAAGCCGAATGGCTGCTGTATGGATTTCTTAACGACATCGAAGTTTCTCCTTTCTAATCCGAGTTCGTCAAAGTTTTTAGCTCCTTCGGTTGGATCCAAAACTCTTATTGCCACTTTCTCGCCGGTGGTGGTGGGAAAAGTGGCAACCCTAAAATCAATGCTTTTATCAAGGATCTTGGCGGAGAATCTGCCGTCTTGAGGAATCCGGGTTTCGTCAATCTTTAAGCTGGATAAAATTTTGACTCTCGCCACCACTGCCGGATGCGCTTTACTGGGAAGAAGTATTGAGGAATGCAAAACGCCGCCAACCCTAAACCTAATCCTGGATTTGTCTCTGCCTGGCTCAATATGAATATCAGACGCCTTTCCTTCAACGGCATGTCTTAAAATTACAGCCACCACTTTAATGATTGGGGCTTCTTCAGCTAATCGTTCAAATTCGGTCCCCTGCGTCGTCTTGGGCTGTACCTTTTCTTCTTTGAGCTCTACCTCTAACTCTTCCAAAGCCCTATTCACCTCCCTTTTCAAAGTGCGGTACTGCCTAAGGATATTGTTAAAAGTGGATACGGCGATTAAAAATGTTTTGTAAGAGAATTTTCCCTGGCGAGACAGAAACTGAATGGCTTCTTGGACTTTTAAATCCTCCGGGTAAACCATTCCGACTTCCAAGACGTTGTCGTGCCTTGCCAAGGGCACCATTCTGTAATACTTGGCGGATTCTTCCGGAATTAATTCCATCGTCTTTAATGGAATTTCGTCAGCGACCACTTCTTTAAGCGGCATCTTTAAATTCTCGCTCTTTAATCCGAAAAGGAAACTTTCCGAAATGATGCCTTTTTCCAAAATCACTTCCTCCTCTCTTCTGCCCGAATTATTGACCTCAAACTCCAAAGAACTGGCTTTCTCCTTATCTAAAATACCCTTTTTTAATAAATGTTGAATTAAAGATGGCATTATTGAAAACTCAAACCGAGTCCCTTAGTAAGAAGAGAAAGGATTTTCCCTGCCGGCCGCGCCCTCAAGCGGCTTTATCTCTGGATAAACTTGCAGCTTTTCAAGGATCGGCTCTTTCAAAATATCTAAGTTGATTTTAATTTCTTTGTACTTTTCGGATATTTCCGGCGGCACCGGCTTTTGTTTGGCCAAAAACGCTTTCCAGACGGCAAAAACGATAGCTAAAGCCATAACAAACGCGATAAACATGGGCCAACGACTTTTTTTTCTTTTTTCTGTGGGCGCAATAGTTACCATAGATTAATAAGAATAAGCTTTTAGTTTTAGTTCGAGCGGAGGATTGCTGTCTCCTTTTTCACGCACGGTAAAAATTATGTTTTCGGCCTCAATAATTCTGGCTGACTGCTCTAAGGCCGAAAGAAGATTTTCCAGAGCGGAATATTCTCCGGCTAAAGACACGTCAAAAGCGATCTCTCTAAGCCCTTGCTGTTCTCTTGAAGATGAAACGCCAAACCTTCCCACCTTAGTCAACACGAAGCCGTTCTGGGCCGCTGTTTCCTTGGTAAAATTAAACAGAGACGGCAAAAAAGGATTAACAGGAATAGCAGAATCAACTTTGGCGATTTCTTCTTTGTATTGGTCTAATTCTTCGGCGACCTTCTTGACGCTGGCGAAATAATCTTTTTTCAACTTCAATTCGGTATTTCTCTCTTGCAGTTCCGCCGTAAATCCAAGAATTCTCTGGTATTGCGGCCAAGTGTAAAAAACACCCAACAAGAAGATTACTAACAAACTGGCGAAAATTGTGGCGATTCTTGACATTGTTTTAGTTAATCCAATTACGGCTGATACTTAAAGCGCCTGCCGTCAAAAGAAACGTCAAAAGTAAATTCGACCTTGCCGTCCTTATTAATCGAAGCTTTTGATAAATTAACGTTTTTAACATAATCTTCCTTTTCCAGAATAAGAAACTGCTGGCCCAATAACTCAAAGTTGTCAGTCGTGCCAGATAGCGTGGCTTTGCCCTTGTTTATTTGCAGGTCAATTGACGAAAAAAATATCTTGGGATGAGCTAATTGTTCGAAAACGCCAAAAAACTGCTTATTTGACAGATGGTTATTGATTAAAAAAGAGAAGTCGTTGACTTTTTTCTGCGTCAACAGAATTTTCCTTTCCAACTCAAGGTCTTCTGGGGTGGCAACGGAATTGATTTTGGTTTTAACGTTTTCGATACTGCTCGTTAAGCTGAACTGCATCCCCAACAGCAAAAGAGAAACCAATACCGCCGCGAAAAAAAGAATGATTGATAAATAAAAAAACGTTCCAACCAAATTAACGCCGCGGATAACTCTCTTCTTGGGAATAATTTCTATTGCCATACTATATATGTATTGTAATAAATTGCCCTTGCCTATTCAAATCCTCTCATCGCCACGCCCGTGGCAATGGCGTAAGACGGACCCATTTCTTTCAAAACATCTTCCAAAACCGGAGGATATAAAATGTTTCTAAAAGGGTTTCCTATTTCCACCGGTTTTTTAAACCAAACATAAAGATATTCTTTTATTCCGGGCAGTAAAATTGACCCTCCCGACAAAACCAACTCGTCGGTTTCCTTGCCTTCGGTATGGTAAAAATTCTTGGTAATCTTATTGATTTCGTTTATCAAAGAATCTATTAAGGGAGTGAGGATTCTGCCCACTGGCATTTCCGGAACTTTGGCGCCGTACTTCCTTTTTAACTC
>MHUC01000040.1:0-3156 GCA_001823315.1 Candidatus Wildermuthbacteria bacterium RIFCSPHIGHO2_12_FULL_40_12 | reverse complement strand
TTCATTATACTTAATATTCAAGGATTTAGACAGCACCTTTGTCAGCTCGTTGCCCGAAATATCAGAACTGTGCGTCATTCTTAATTTCCCGCTTTCTATTATATTAATTGTGGTGCTTTGAGCCCCTATGTCCACCAGACAAACTACTCCTTTTTTATCTGCGGCCAAAGAACGAAGCAGTCCAAAAACCTCGGCTTCTAAGGCCACCAAACGGAGCTGGCACAATTTCGCTATCGTTTGATATTGATTAATAATTTCGTAGGGAACCGCCACCAAAAGAATTTTCACTTTTGACTTTCTCTTCCCGGGAGTGGAATTTTCGACAATAGACCAGTCCAGCACCACTTCTGACAAAGGTAAAGGAATATGCTGACGCGCCTCGAACTTAACGGCGGCAGTCAGTTCCTGCTTCTCCATTATCGGCAACTCTATAAAGGTAAAAAATGTTGAAAAATCCGGTATTGCAAAAAAAGTGTCTTTCGCCGAAATCTGCGCTTTGTTTGTAATATCATTAATAACTTCGGCGACGCTTTGATTGGAAAGCGAGAAATTACTCTTTTCAAAAACCGCGAAGGGTTTTTCCTCGTCCGGCTGAACGGTCATTTGGCCATAATTTTCAAGATTAATCACTTCCTTCGGTTTTGACAATTCCACAAGTTTAATCGCCGAGGTGCCAATATCAATGCCCAAAAATTTTTTCTGCGGCCTATTAAAAAAATTGAAAATTGTTTTTAGGTTTCCTAATTCCATTATATACTTAGTATAATAATAGCAGAGTCGACTATAAAAAAGAAAGACATCCAATGCGCGGCTTATTCCAAAATACCCTGCTCAACATTGTTTTTCCGAAATTTTGCCTCAATTGCAAAAAAGAGGGTGATTATCTTTGCCAAGATTGCCAAGGATTAACCGGAATCTTAGAATACCGTTTTTGCCTGTGCGAGAAGGCCTCAAGATTAATCAAAGAAGAAAAATGCAATCGTTGCCGCCGCAACCGTCGCCTCGATGGTTTATACTTTGCTCTGCCCTATCAAAACGCCATTGTTAAAAACCTTATCCGCCAATTTAAATACGAACCGTTTGCCCAGGAACTGGCCGACACCATTACTTCTTTAATCATAAATCATTTCCAACTACTTGGAAAGGAAATGAAGAATTTTTCCGAATTTTTATTAATCCCTGTTCCGCTGACAAGACGGCGTTTAAGGTGGCGGGGGTTTAATCAGGCCGAAGAAATCAGCAAGAAACTTGCTGGTTTTCTCGACGCATCGTTGACCAACAATATTTTGATGAAAATTAAAGAAACGCAACATCAGGCTGATCTTTCCGGCAAAGATCGCTGGGAAAACGTCAAAGGAGTTTTTGCCGTTTCCAACCGGGAAAAAATCAAAAATAAAAACATACTGCTCATGGACGACGTTTACACAACCGGCGCCACCATGGAAGAATGCGCCAAATCTTTAAAAGAAAACGGAGCCAGATCGGTTTGGGGAATAGTTGCGGCTCGGGGATAAAAATAATAATCAACAATTATCTTAAAAATAAAAATCCCGTTCCGAAGAACGGGATTATTTAATTTTGCGTATTCAAAACCCCTATTCCGACGCAAACTCTTTTGGCGTAAAAATCTCACGGCTCACCCTCTCTAAGTGATAGCCGATGATTGCCAGTCGCACCGCATCCGGCAACATGCGAGGGTAACGCATAATTACCGCAACGAGGAATTGAACATAAGGAATGCCTTGTCTGGAAAAGAGCTGTTTCTGCAACGACTTAAATAAGGCGCCGAGTTCGGCTTTGCCAATCCTTACCCGGCTTCTCCTGTGTTCTCCCATGCGGTCAAACATCAGAAGACAGCGCTTAAAATAATTCCCCGAAGCCCAGGATCATAGACGGCGGATAGCACTGCTTTGTAACCATCAAGGAGAACTGCTTTATCTATTTCTGGCACAAAGTTCAGTATAGCATCAAGGTTGTTGCCAGAAGTTTTAGACAGCAATCGTCCAGCGGCTTCCAATCTCTTGTGGAGATCGGTGCCGCGAACGGCGTTCAGCAATCCGACCATGGCTACGGGAATTCCTGACTTGTGAATGAATTCTTTCATCGCGGCAAAGATGTTCACGGGATCAGAATCAAGGCCGAGGATGAACCCGGCGGTAACCAACAACCCCTTTGACTGGATAGCCGCCACCACGTCCAGAAGATAATGAACATTATCCTTTGAAACGTTTTGGCCTTTCTTGGTGGTTAAAAGCGCTTCTGGATTAGGACTCTCAATGCCCACAAAAACCTCGCAGAAATTCGCCTCTATCATAGCTTCTAGCATCTCCGGATACTTGGCAAGATTCACGGTTGCCTCGGTATACAAATCAAAAGGATTCTCCCTTTCTTTCTGCCATTCAGCCAGCGCCCATAAAAGTTTTGTCGCTTTATCCCTTCGGCCAATGAAATTATCATCAACCAGGAATAATCGTCCTCGCCAACCAAGATCGTAAAGTAACTGAAACTCGCCCTGCATCTGCTCGTTGCTCTTGGTGCGTGGGTCGCGACCGTATAACTTGGTGATATCGCAGAACTCACAGTTAAACGGACACCCTCTGGAAAACTGCAGACACATTGAGTCGTACTGACCAAAATCAACAAGGTCAAAACGCGGCAACGGAGTTAAAGCCAAATCCGGTTTCCGTGGTTCTGCGTATATCACTCCACTTCTCTGAAAGTTTTCTCCTGATTCTTTTGAAAGAAACTTGGGAAAACTCTCTTCAACTTCGCCCAAAAGAAAGTAGTTCACGCCCTTAATCTCGTCGTGGAAGGTGGTCGGATGGGGGCCACCGGCAACGACTGACTTGCCGGCCGATCTACATCTGGTAATTACTTGCTCTAAAGATTTCTTCTGGGCCATCATTGTTGATGTAAAAACAACATCAACCCATTCCAAATCATCGTCTGTAAACGGTTGGACATTCATATCCACCAATCTTAATTCGTAACCTTCCGGCGGGAACATTCCGGCGATCGTCAACAACCCCAAAGGCGGCATTGTTGACTTTTTGCCCACAAAAGACAAGGCGTAATTCATCCCCCAGAAACTCTTAGGGAATGCTGGATACACCAAAAGAACGTTCGGCATTTGTTTGCCTCCTTTATTCTAAATTG
>MHUC01000039.1:13337-19297 GCA_001823315.1 Candidatus Wildermuthbacteria bacterium RIFCSPHIGHO2_12_FULL_40_12 | reverse complement strand
AAGTTTTCGGCTTTTTCTTTCTTGGAAAAACGAACCCATTTTTTTAGAATCTCTCTTTGCGCCTTTTTGTGCTTATTTTTTAGAATACTATCGTAAGGCGTTCGGTCGTTTGTGTAAATCTTGCAAATGCCGTGAGATAAAGCCATTTTAAAAAGACCTTCTTTGTTTAATTTCAATGGCTCGGCCTTGCTAAAAATCCACACCATCAATAATAAAATAAAGACGTGGCCCGCTATCGTCTCTGGATTGCGCGCGCCAGTTAAAATCCACCCCTTTCTTTTTCTTCTTTTCAGTTTTCCCGCCATCAAAATGACTTCTAAAATACCGTCTAAATCTTTTGTTTTTTTTGAAGTTTTCGTTGTTTTCTTGTAAAACTTTTTTTGAATGGCCTCCAAAAACTCAAGCAATAAAGGATCTTCCACTAATTCTTCTATCTCTTCCCACCAACCGGTCACTGGGGTATTATTCTTGGCGCCAAAATACTCGATCGACTGGATGAGTGGTTCTATTTTATCCAACTGCTTAACAAACCTGCCCTCGCGCGAAATCCCTTTTTCGTAGTCCATCCATAAAGAAAAGATTTCGTTCCGAACGTTAGGTTTTAAAAATCTGACCAATTTTAAAAGAAGTTTTTTTTCTCGTTTAAACTTTATTTTTGCTCTTTTCTCTTTTTGTTGCTGCGGAAGACGAACCCATCTCTTTAAAAATTCTTTTCTTTTGGCTTTATTTCTCGGCAAAAGGCCAACGTATGGAGTGATATCTCTGGTATAAACCTCGCATAAATCGTGAGAGAGCGCGATTTTAATCGCTCTTTCGACATTAAGTCCTCGTTTTTTAGCCAAAAGCCACGCCAAAAGCGTCACGCGAAACTTGTGCTCGGCGATGGTCTCTGGGTCCTTAACCCCTCTTAGAACCCACCCGGTTCGCTTAAACTCTTTCAGCTTGGCAACTTCAGTGAAAAACTTAAGAGTATCATTCATGAAATATCATGAGAAATTAGCCAAGCTGATACCTTATTTTCTTGATCTTGTATCGAACAGCTATTGGTGAAGTTATGAGAACCTCTTCTCCGATTTTACGACCCAAAATAGCTTTACCCACCGGTGATTCCGATGAAATTTTTCCTTCCCCGGGATTCGCCTCAAGCGTTCCCACAATCATAAATTCATTCGCTTGACCATCGGCCTCTTCCAAGGTAACGGTAGCTCCTAAGCGCACTATGCCCCGAGAATCTTTTTGAGGAGCTTTGATTATTTCAACATTATTAAGGATATGCTCCAACTCATTAATCCTGACTTCAAAAAGACTTAGATCTTCCTGGAAAGCCAAGTATTCAGGATTTAAATCTTCTGATTGCCAAGTCCGAGGAGCTTCGCCCTTTGTTTTTAGAAGCCGAAGATTTTTCATCCGGCCATATTCTTTTTTGATCCGCTCTAATCCTTCTTTAGTTAAGTAGAATTTATTTTGTTCTGTCATGATTACATAGAACTTTTCACTAACCAATTAATATCCGACCATAAGAGCCAAAAACCTCCTGCTGCGAGGAGGTTAAGAGTATCGAGAAAATGAATCTTATTCCACAACCCCCCCGGAATTTTTCGGCTTAACAGAAAACCATCCAGTAACGGCCCTATGCGATTGCGGTGTATTTTTAGGTTTCAACATATTATTCTCTGTCTTTATTTTATCCGCCGCTGGCGGTTTGTCAAGTCCGCGCGCAAGGCATCGTAAAAGCCGTTTCGTCCGAAAAAAACACACCGAAAGAACCATTGCTCATTATAATCCGCCGAGCGAACGAGTCAAGCGAAACTTAGATAAAAAGAGACTTTTGACTTAGTGATACCTTCTGATCTTCCCTGGAAAAAACCTTGATTTTACCGTAGACGCCATCGTACCCGGGCGCAATTTCAACCTTGCCCTCTCGAACTTTTAGTATGCCTTCAACTATTTCCGGAAATGTGATTGACTGCAAATTATCTTCGGTGGCTGAAAGTAAAATATGGAATTCGTTGCCAATTTTTTTTATCAGGTTTTCGTATTCCGCCCTGACCTGTTTTGCGCCAACCCCAACTCCAAGAACGTTGGCGATAATCTCTTCCAGAGGAACCAAGCTCTTGAAAGGAATAGCGTTGTCCGGACGAAAACCCTCCGCCCTGTCCGCCAAAACGTTCACCCTATTTAAAACCCCGATTGTTAAAATGCGTCCGCATTTAGGGCAAAGGTTATTTAGTTTCTTGGTTTCTTCTGGCGGCAAACTAATGCCGCAAAGACGATGGCCGTCGTAGTGGTATTTTCCTTCTTCCGGGAAAAACTCGACGGTATGCAAAAATTTTTCTTTGCTTCTTGACTTAATCGCTTCCGCAATCGCGAAATAGTCAATTTCGGTATTAAAAATGTTCGCCTCGCGGCCAATTTTAGCCGGCGAATGGGCGTCTGAACAGCTGATCAGCGCAACTTTATCCAAAGCGGACAAACGCCAGTTCATGGCGGGATCGCTCGATAATCCCGTCTCGATGGCATAGATATATTGCGAGTATTCTTCAAAGCATTCTTCAATAGAGTCGAATCCGGAACGAGAACCGAAAACCGAAAACCAAGGTGTCCAAGCGTGAGCCGGAATCACCAAACAATCGGAAGAAATATTTAAAACTATCTTGGCCAATTCTTTGGCGTCAAGCCCTAAAATCGGTCTGCCGTCCGCCTTTAGATTGCCGATAAAACTTAATCGGCTATTGATTTTTTCGCAAATCTCAAAAGACGGAGAGACGATAATGACGTGGATTTTCCTGACTCTTCCGTTCTTTGAATAGATACAGCTGATTTCAACGGTCAAAATAAAAAAAGTTGGGTCGCCTGACCCGGGCTGGGGATTGTATCCGAGGGCAAAGAGACCGGGAGCGGCCGGTTTTAATTTTTCTTTAAGGTTCTTAAACCATTCGGGATGGGTAAAATCTCCGGTGCCCAAAACCTTGACGCCTTTAATCCGAGCCCATTTATCCAGGTTTTCTAAATCCAAGTCCTTGCTTGTAGCTCGGGAGTATTTACTGTGTAAATGAAAGTCGGCTGCAAATTTTACGCTTGCCATACCAATATGACGGGTTTTACTTTCTTATTAGATTTACCCCAATGCCGGCAATCTGGCTCCCGCCGAAAATAAAAATACCGGCCAAAACAGACCAGCTAATGAGGTTTAGCAACCTGGGCATTGCGTTAGCGGGCATAAAAGACGCGAGCTGTCCTTGTAACTGCTCTTCTATTAACTTTTGGATATCCGATGGCAATCCTTGTTTTTGGGTGTTGGCAGTAGTGATATCGTTGCTTTGCCCCGATATTTTAAAAACTTCTGGCGCCGCGGCTTTCGCGGTAAAAATATTGTACGAAAGAAAAAGGGTGTAAAATATCACCGCCAAACCTAATATTATAATGACCGAACCGAGAATTTTTTGGTATGACATAGGGCGTGTTTTACCTGAAAAACTTCTCTTCTAACGCCCCGAATCCAGCCAGAACAACAATGGTTAATGCTGTCACGGTAATCGCTAAAAAATAAAGCTGAAAACCGGCGGCGACGCCAATAGCCGAAACAACCCAAAGCCCGGCAGCAGTGGTCAAACCGGTAGTAGGACCAGACACTTGCCTAAAAATCACTCCGGCGCCAATAAAACCAATACCGGTGGCAACCGCTTTGATGATTTCCGGCGCGGCTCCGAATAACGGAAAATTTTCTGCCTGACCGCTAACCAAAACCACATATATAACCGCGAAAAGACAAGATCCTAATGCCACCAAGCTGTAAGTTTGCAACCCCGCTCCTTTCTTTTTATATTCCCTCTCAACGCCAATAAACGCCCCCAAGATGGCAGCAAGCAATAATTGCCAAAATGTCTCTATTTGAAAATTACCTAAAAGCTCCATAAGCGAAATAGCTTATCGGATAGCAATGTCAACTAACCGATCCGCCGCGATTAAACCTTATATACTTTGTAGCCCTCCCTGACTTTTTGGCTTACAGCCATACCGAACGAATCGCCGGTCTTGGCCATATCTATTTTCTGACGATCCAATTCCATTGATTCTACCTGTTGGGTAAAATCAACTTCCCCTCCAATAACTCGTATCGTGTCTCCAATTTTAATAGTGTCAGAGGCATCAATCACCGCCACGCCTATTTTGTCAAAATAGTGAGCTATTTTTCCGATCAGCTTGCCTGTTTCTTGAGAAATTTTTTCGTTAGCCATGTTAAAATTTTTATTGGTTTACGACCCTTTATTGTATTCTAATATATATTCGCAAACTAAAAAAGAGGGCGTCTTGCCTCTTTTAATCGGTAAAAAATTCTCTTTTAAACGGCAAAAGATTCTCTTTTTTAGTGAAGGGAGATCGGACTTAACAAAATCGGCTAAAATAGCTTACCAGATTGGGCTTTTCTGACGACGTCCTTTATCCTCCTTTATTAAATTCCGTGCCCTTAGGCAATAAATGCCGCACCCCCTTCAATTTCAAGATTATCAAAAAACAGTATTCTGTCAAATCTTTTTGCTAACACCTTTTCCACAAGAAAGCACGCGTCGTAAATGATTTGCTGTGCCAGAAAGAATTGAATCTCCGTCTAGACCCGTCTGATAGTTAAGGTTTTCTTTGTGCCCCCGACAGGAATTGAACCTATGTTTGAAGCTCCGGAGGCCTCTGTTTTATCCGTTAAACTACGGGGGCTTCTTCGGCGGCTATTGCCGAGAATAGCGCCTGTTCGTATAAAATCAACCGGATTCTTCGCTGGAGGCGGCGCGGCTTTTGATTATCGATTGTTTTGAGTATAAGTCGCTGATCAATTCCCTTTGTCTTTTCGAATCGAAAACTTCTCGGCGAATACGAGATTTTTGTTTTCTGAAATACTTTTTAATGCTTTTAGGAAAATTTTTAGCGCCCATATTAAAACAAGATTGCCCGCTACGGCTTTCTCCGAAGATTTATCGCGCCACAACGCGTCTCTCTATTGTATTTTATTTTTCGCCTAAAGGAAAGCGGCGCATTCCAAGCGGCTGTTTTAACTAAGGCATCTTTGATACAATTTATAAGATGAACAAAAGAACGAAGATAAAAATAGGGATTCTTCTGTTGGGCTTAACGTTGATTGCGGCCGGCTTTTATTCCCAGAAAGCTGAAGCTATAACAGCCGGCGATGTGATTATTAACGAAGTCGCTTGGATGGGCTCTGAAATTAAAGACGTAGAATCAAAGAGTCGGTGGCGCTACGAATGGCTGGAGCTTTACAATAACGCAAGCAGTCCGATTAATCTCAACGGCTGGGCGATCGAACTTTACCGCGTCGAACTCGATTGGTCGCTTAATCTTTCGGGAGAAATCCCGGCTTATGGTTATTTTTTAATCGCATCATCTGAAAAAATCGCGGGTTACGATTTAAACTATTCCAACCTTGCCGGGAAATTCAACAATAACGGACAGAAAATCGCGCTAAGAGACGACGCGGAAAATGTTGTCGACGAGGTGGATTGTTTTTCTTCTAAAAAGTGGTTCGCCGGCGACAACAAAACCAAACAGACAATGGAGAGAGTCGCGTTGGCTTCGTCGGAATCCAATCCGACTAATTGGCAATCAAGCCAAAGCCCCGGCGGCACGCCAAAGCTAAAAAACAGCGCCGGGGCAATGGTGCAAGAAACAAAAGAAGTCCGCGCAGAAACCGAAAGCGCCCTGATTGTCGCGACTCAAGCCGATTTTATATCCGGCGTTGTGCTTAACGAAATCCTGCCTAATCCCGATGGTCCAGACAACCAAGAGGAGTGGATTGAACTTTTTAATCAAAACAATTTTGAAGTTGATATAACCGGCTGGTCGATTCAAGACGATTCTGGTAAGACATACGTTTTGCCAGCCAGCACAATAATTGCGCCCAACCAGTTTTTAGTGCTAAAAAGGTCCCAAACCAAAATCACATTGAATAA
>MHUC01000039.1:2289-13289 GCA_001823315.1 Candidatus Wildermuthbacteria bacterium RIFCSPHIGHO2_12_FULL_40_12 | reverse complement strand
GGAAAATCATTTAACCTGACCGGCGAGAAATGGCTCTGGAGCCGGTTTTTAACTCCTGGCGACGCCAATCAAACTGATAACCCCGAAACCGAACTGAAAACAAGCTTGTCGCCGGAAGACCGGAACGGCAAACAATTGGCCGCTGCCGGCGTACAAGTTGCAAATACAAAAAATTTCTTTTTTGTTTTAGCGATCGCGCTGCTCGTCGCCATTGTTTCTGGCGCCCTTATTCTTGTCTTAAAAAAGGTATCGACCAGATAGACAAGAATCATCTCTACCAAAAACAATGCCGAGACGAACCAAAAAATGAGGCGCTCTTGTTTTTATTATTAAACTCCAATAGAATTAAGGAGATAAAGAAACAAGTTTGTTTCTTGCTACGCTCGAAAAAATGTCCGGACATTCGCATTTTAAAACAATTAAATATCGCAAAGAAATTACCGACAAAAAACGGGGAAAAATATTCTCGAAGCTTTCTCGAGTGATATCAATAGCGGCCAAAGAAAAGGGCGGAGACCCCGCGATGAACCCGTCTCTCAAATTGGCCATTGAAAAAGCGAAGGAGGCCAATATGCCAAAAGACAATATCGAAAAGGCGATTAAGCGCGGCACCGGAGAATTAGCTGGAGAAAAACTGGAGGAAGTTTTATTTGACGCCTACGGCCCCGAAGGCGTAGCCATAATTATTGAAGGAATTACCGACAACACAAACAGAACGCTGGGAGAAATCAAACAGGCTCTAAACCAGCATGGCGGTAAATTAGCCAACGAGGGTTCGGTTCGCTGGATGTTTGAGAAAAAAGGATATATCGCTATTGACGCTAAATCCCAAACTTCGACCAGTAAAAAAGAAGGCCTTGAGCTATTAGCCATTGAGGCCGGGGCCGACGATGCGCTCTGGCGCGATGATTATTTGTACGTTTACACGAAGCCGGAAGAATTAGAAAAAGTCAAAACATCCCTGGAAGAAAAAGGAATCACAATAGAGGATTCGTCTTTGGATTGGATAGCCAAAGAGAAAGCCGAAACAAAACCAGAAAGCAAAGAAGCATGTTTAAAGCTTTTTGAAGCGCTGGACGAATTAGATGCTGTTCAAGAGATTTATTCTAACATCGGAGATTAAAATATGATTATTTTGGGCATCGATCCTGGATTAGCCACTATCGGTTACGGTGTTATCGAAAAGAACACGGGCAGAAAACCCGCTTTAAAATACGTGAGTTGCGGCCTAATAGAAACCTCCCCTACTGAGGTTAGGCCCGAAAGGTTAAAAAAAATAAATAACGAATTAAGCCGATTGATTAAAAAGCATAAACCAAACGTGCTGGTTATGGAAAATCTTTATTTTTTTAAAAACCTCAAGACGGCTATTCCCGTAAGCCAAGCTGGGGGAGTTATTTTGCTTACGGCGGCTAAAAACAATCTCCCGGTTTTCAGCTTTACGCCGCTGCAAGTCAAAATGACCGTAACCGGATTCGGCCGCGCGGAAAAAACAGAAGTCCAAAGTAAAATAAAAAAACTGCTCGGACTTAAGGAATTACCCAAGGCCGATGACGCCGCGGACGCCTTAGCGGTAGCTTTAACCTATATTATCAAAGAAACTTAAATAATCTTGGCGAACCTTCTTTTGCCGGCCCGTATAATAAGGCCCTTTTTTATTTTGATTGATTCCTTCCAGTCTCTCTGCGTTTCCCCGTTCAACCTTACTCCGCCCTGAATAATTAATCTTTTTGCCTCGGATTTAGATGAAACCAATTTAGCTTTGACTAATAAATCGGAGATATAAAGCGAATCTTCGGAAATTTTAATTTCTGGAATTTTGAGGGGTAATTGTTTTTCCCTAAAAATCCTTCCAAACTCTTTTTTGGCCAAATTTGATTCTTTGTCGCTATGGCAAATTCTAACAACTTCTTTCGCCAACAGGATTTTCGCGTTTTTCGGATTGGTTAAAAGTTTTTTGATTTCCCGTTGAGAAATGCTTGTCAGAAGCTCAAAACCAATTCCCAATAAAGAATCAGGCCACGCCATAATTTTGCCGAACATCTCTTTTGGGTTTTCGGATAAAGCAACGAGGTTACCGTCGGTTTTGCCCATTTTTTTGCCGGCGGAATCGGTTAATAATTTCAACGACATCACAAATTTTTCCTTGTTTTTTACTTTTTTCATCAAGTCCCTGCCTCGCAACATATTAAAGGTCTGATCGTTGCCGCCAACCTCTAAATCCACATTCATAACCACGCTGTCATACGCTTGAAATACCGGGTACACAAATTCGTGCAACAAGATATCTTTACCTTCTTGTATCCGTTTTTGAAACATATCTCTTTCTAAAAGTCGGGCTACGGTAAATTGGGAAAATATCCGCAATAAATCCGTTGGTTTTAATTTATTATTCCATTTCTCATTGCGTAAAAATCGGACATTGGATTTTTTTAAATCTAAAATTTTCCCGATTTGGGTTTTGTAATTTTTGGCGTTTTTCAGCACCTCTTTTCTGGTTAAAGCTTTTCTAACCGCTAATTTGTCCGTTGGATCGCCAATGGTCGCGGTGAAATCGCCCATCAAAACAATAACCTCATGGCCTAGGTCCTGAAACTGACGCAGTTTTTTCAAGACCGACAGGTGACCCAAGTGGAGATGGCCAGTCGGATCAATGCCATTGTAAAGCCGGATTTTCTTACCCGACCTCAAAATCGCCTCTAACGCAACGCTGTTGGGATAAATCTTTTCCACGCCCCTCGTTAAAATTTCTCTAATTTTTTGCTTTTTGGAATGGTTCATTTTTTAATCATAACAAACAGGGGCTCGGTTGCAAACCGGCCTTTAATTTGGTTCGCCTCGTTGAAGAATGTCAAAGAACTTGTTTTCGCGCTTGAAAATCTTTTTCTAACGGGGTAAAATTTTTATGATGCCGCAAAGAAAATTTCATCGCCAGATATATAAAAAGCTGGGGAAACTGGGCGCTTTTTGGGCGTTTTTAGGAGTGATTGGTTTTGGGCTGTTGTTTTTAGTTTCAAGCTTTTTATTTTTATTCGTTTATTACGCTAAAGACCTTCCTCGGCCGGAAAAATTCACCGAAAAGTCATTCACCCAGTCAACTAAAATATACGACAAAACCGGAGAAATTCTATTGTATGAAATGTATGGCGAAGAAAAACGAGAAATAGTTTCGTTAGGTATCGTCCCGGATCGTCTGATAAAGGCGGTGCTCTCCGCCGAAGACATTAATTTTTACAATCATTTTGGCGTTGACCTTAAAGCGATCGGCCGAGCGGTTTTAATAAATTTAAAACTGCTAAAACCGACTCAAGGCGCCTCGACCATCTCCCAGCAGCTTATCCGCTCTTCCTTTTTGACCAAAGAAAAAACCTTGGGAAGAAAAATCAGAGAAGTGATTTTAACAATAGAGCTCGAAAGAAAGTATCCAAAGGACCAGATATTGGAATTTTATCTCAACCAAGTACCATTTGGCTCTAACGCTTACGGCGTCCAAGCGGCTTCTCTGACCTATTTCCGAAAACCTGTCTCGGAGATCTCCTTAGAAGAAGCGGCTGTCTTGGCGGCGCTAATTAAGGCGCCGAGCTTTCTCTCTCCTTACGGTGAAAATAAAGAAGATTTGTTCCAAAGGAAAGACGCTATTTTGGACAGAATGGTAAAAGAAGGGTTTGTAAGCGGCGATGAAGGACAAAAGGCCAAGGAGGCGGAAATATCTTTTGCCAAAGTTCTCCAGTTTATCCAGGCGCCGCACTTTGTGTTATATGTTAAAGATTATTTGGAAAATAAATACGGGGAGGCCTTTTTACAGGAAAAAGGGCTGAAGGTTTATACTTCTTTGAACTGGGAATTGCAAAAACTAGCTGAAAAATCAGTTCAGGACGGCGTCGCAATTAATAAAAATTATCGAGCGTTTAACGCAAGCTTGGCGGCGATAAATCCAAAAACCGGGGAGGTGCTAGCCATGGTGGGCTCAGCGGACTATTTTGGGGACCCTTTGCCGAAGGAATGTTCTCCCGGGAAAAATTGTCTTTTTGAGCCAAACCCGAACGTGACTGTTCGTAACCGCCAGCCGGGGTCGGCTTTTAAGCCGTTGGTTTACGCAGCCGCTTTTGAAAAGGGTTACGACGACAAAACGGTTGTGGTGGACGAAATAACTAATTTCGGCAGTCCTTCCAACCCATACGTTCCTCAAAATTATGACGGCTTATTCCGCGGGCCAGTAACCCTAAGGCAAGCATTGGCCCAGTCGCTAAACATCCCCTCAATCAAAGTTTTAGGCAATTTGGCCGGATTGGAATACAGCATCCAAACAGCCCAAAAATTAGGCATCAACACCCTTACCAAGCCCGCTCTTTTTTATGGCCTGCCGTTAGTGCTGGGTGGCGGAGAAGTAAAATTATTAGAAATAGTTTCGGCGTACGGTGTTTTTGCCACAGAAGGACTTCGTCTGGCGCCGATAACAGTAATCAAAGTTGTGGATTCGGACGATAATATAATCGAAGAAAATATTGGCGACCCAAAAAGAGTTTTAGACCCGGGGGTCGCGCGAATGATTACCTCTATTTTATCCGACAACGAAACCAGGTCTCCTATATTTGGGTGGAATTCTCCTATGTATTTTGATAACTACCAAGTTGCCGCCAAAACAGGGACAACCGAAAACTATAAGGATGGCTGGATTATTGGATACACCCCATCTATTGCCGTCGGCGCCTGGGTTGGCAACAACGACAACACCTCAATGCTTAAAGAGCCCGGCGTTGTTGTGGCCGGGCCAATTTGGCGATCTTTTATGGATAAAGCGCTAGTCAAGTGGTTTTAGGATTTGTCACGCATTAAGAGGCATCAAAACATAAACATAGCTTTGGTCGCCAATAGGCCTTAAAACCCCGGGCCCCAACGATCCATTTCTTGCGGAAAGCTCGAGAGCGATTTCTGAACTTTTTATTTTCAACAATCCATCCAATAAAAACCTGTAGTTAAACGAGGCCTCGCCGTACTTGCCCTTGATTCTACCCGGCACAAAGGAAGAGTGCTCCCCGACATCCTGGTTTTGGCTATAAACTCCGACCACCCCGCCCTTGTCGTCGACGCTTAATTTAACTTCGTTTGTTTTCCCGCAGAACAAAGAAGCGAGCTTTATTTGGTTTAAAAATTCTACCCTGTTTAAAATAGCTTGCGTGTCGTATTTTTGCGGAATAACTTCTTTGTAGTTTGGGTACTCTCCATCTAAAAGCTTGGAGGCCAGGCGCGTTTCCGGGTGCGCGGTTTCTGTCATCGACGACTCTACCAATAATTGGTTTTGGTCAAAGACGATCTTAAGATCGTCAATGCCATCGCCTTCAAAAATATTAACAATCTCTTTGGCGGTTTTTTGGGGCAAAATAAAAGAAATTTCTTTTGCGAGACCCGTCTTCTTTTCAAGGAAAACGGTTTTTTCCGCCAAGCGAAAGCTGTCGGTCGCAACAACCCTTAGCGTGTTTTCGGACGCAACAAAGTAAACCCCCGAAATTTCCGGCCTGGCGGAAGATAAAGACGCCAGGTCGCACACTTGAGACAGTGCCTCGCGAAAAACAACTGACGGAACAAAGAACTCTGTCCCGCTTTTTAGGTCGGGAATAACCGGAAAATCTTCGGCTGAAAGACACTTTATATTGACACTGAAGTTGTCAGAACTTATCTTGAGCAGCAACTCCTGGGACTCGATGGTTATCGGGTTTTTAGAAAAAAAACTTGCTACGCCAGAAAGCACAGACCAAGGAACGGCCACTTCGCCAGGTTTTTCGGTCTTAGACAAAACCCAGCGCTTTATTCCCATCTCTAAATCGGTGGCTGATATTGTTAAAAAATTTTTTTCCGACCCGATTAAGACGTTGGACAGAATAGGTAATGTCGCGCTCTTGCTAATTATTCTGGAAAAAATATTCAAACTTTTTTGCAAGCTTTCTTTTAATATAATTATTTTCATTTAGTTGTTGTTGTGGATATTTTTATAGTTGTTGTTTTTTTTGTCTTTTGCGTTGGGGCGCGCTTCCCGCTATTTATCTTAGATATGTCAAAAAGATATGCTTGTTTGCGTCGAGTAAGGCGAGAAACAAACTTGTTTGTTTCTTGTTTGTAAAAAAGAGGTTTGTTGGCGCGGTTGTTTTTCCCCAGCTTATAAAGTAGATACGTTCTGTCTTATTAACTCGATTTCCTCTTTTAGGTTGCTGTTGTTTTCTACTTCTTTGTTTATTTTTTCGTAAGAATGGATTGCGGTTGTGTGGTCTTTTCCCCCAAGTTTTTGCCCAATAAAAGGGAAAGAGCACTTTAGATCTTCTCTTAACAGAAACATCGCTATCTGTCTGGGCGTTACTATTTCTTTTTTGCGCGACGCCATTAAAAGGGTTTTTTCTTTGATGTCATAAAAGTCCGCCACGGCCTGGATGATTTTTTTAGGGGTTGTTGTTTTGGTTGGGGCGATAATGGTTTTTTTTAAAATCGCCATTGCGTCTTCTATCCCGAAAGAATCGCTCGCTTTGTAGTGGACCAGTAACGTATTTAGCGCTCCCTCTAATTCTCGAATATTTTTCTGGATTTTAGACGCTACCAGCGCGATAATCTCATCTGGCAAAGAAATGTTTTTTTCTTGGGTTTTTTGTTTCAAAATAGCCATTCTGGTTTCAAGGTCGGGATAACTAATATCGGCGATCATTCCTCCCTCAAAGCGAGATCTCAACCTTTCGGTTAGGGCAGAAATTGCCTTTGGCGGTCGATCTGAAGACAGAATAATTTGCTTATTCTTTTCGTAAAGATGATTGAACGTGTGGAAAAACTCTTCTTGCGTTCTTTCTTTTCCCGACAAGAACTGAATGTCGTCTATTATTAAAACATCTATTGTTCGGTATTTGGACTTTATGTTTTCCATCGCTTTGTTTCGCATGGAAGCCACGACTTCGGATGTGAATTTTTCTGACGAAACGTACTTTATTTTTTTGTCGGGAAATCTTTTGACGATTTCATTACCCGTTGCCTGCAAAAGGTGCGTTTTCCCTAATCCCACGCCCCCATAAATAAACAGGGGATTGTATATGTGGCCCGGGTTCTCGGCCGTTGCCAGGGCTGCCGCGTGCGGCAGTTCGTTAAACGATCCGATTATAAAATTTTCAAACGTATACCTTGGATTAAGATTCGTTTCTTTGTTGGCTCTAAGGTCAAAAAAACCCGACTGTTCTCCGCTATCCGCGGGCAAGTGTTCTTTTTTAACTGTCCTTGGCGTTTGTTCCCCCACAACGTATTTGACTTCTTTTATTTCAGCACTAAGGTCGCGCAGAATCTTGAATATTGTTTTGTTGTATTTTTGTTCCAGCCATCCCTTAACAAAAAAACTGGGCACGGAGACAGTGGCTTGGCCGTTGTCTAAATCCGAAAAAGAGGTGTTTTTAAACCAAGTGTTGAAACTGGCGGGAGACATATTCAATTGTATTTGGGCTAAAACGGTCTGCCAGAGCTCTTCTTTGTTCATGTGTCGGCTAATATTTACCTTTGGTTATTGTTTCGCAGAAACATTGCGCTAAACCTAATGATTTTTGATTATATCATAGCCGTGTCAAAAGATAAAAATCAAAGCGAAATAGAGTTGTTTTGTTGATAACCTGGGAAAAAACTGTGGATACCTCGGCTATTTTCGTTTGATTTAGCATTGTTAGAATCCAGTGACAATAATTAATTTTTCCAAGAACACTAAGGCGAAATTACTCTTAGGATTTTATCCTATAAATGACAAATGCCCGCGTAGAGACCTTGGCGGAGTTTGACCAGAGCTTCTTTTTTTGTTATTCTAAAAAACAGAATCTTTTTTGGTCGGCATTATCGCGTGAACGTTGTTTAATGTTTTATGAGCATTACATATCAACCCAAAAAAAGGAAAAGAAGTAAAACTCATGGCTTCAGAAAGCGAACAAAAACCAAGGGCGGGAGAAGAGTTTTGTTAAGACGTCGAAGAAAAAATAGAAAACGCTTAGCTGTTTAATTTTGTTTTTAATGTTGCCGCGAATTCATCGCCTAAAAAAGAAAAAAGATTTTGACGTTGTTTTTAAGGGCAAGAAAGGGGCGGAAGAAGACGGTTTAGTGTTCCGATTCGTTCCCAATAAGTTAGAGTACGGAAGATTTGGTTTTGTGATCGGGAAAAATGTTTCTTCAAGGGCGACTGTTCGCAATCTTGTTAGAAGGCGTTTATCCGCGCTGGTTCGCAAACACGCTCTTGAAGAAAAATACTGGATAGACGGGATTTTTGTGGCAAAACCAGGGCTGGAGCTCAAAAAAAACAAGGAGTTAGAAGAAATAATGATTCGTCTTGTTAAAAAGATTGGATTGCCGCAAGGCGCGGCTTGATTTATGGAATCATTTTCTGCTTTTTTTCATTTATTGCTATACAAGCCATTGTTTAACGTTTTGGTCCTGCTGTATCAGTTTTTACCAGGAAGAGATTTTGGTATAGCCATAATTTCCTTGACACTGCTGATTAAGCTGGCACTCTATCCTTTGGGATCGGAATCCATCAAAATACAAAGGGCGGTGCAAAGCATTCAGCCCAAAATAAAAGAGCTTCAGAAAAAATACAAGCAAGACAGACAAAAATTAGCCGCTGAAACAATGGATCTTTACAAAAAAGAAAGAATCAATCCTTTTGCCGGGCTGTTTCTTTCTTTGGTCCAAATACCAATACTAATCGCCTTGTGGCGGATTTTCTGGGGAGGATTTCAGCCGGAAAAATTAGCTGATGTTTATAGTTTTCTGCCTAATCCCGGTTTGATTGACCCGACCTTTTTAGGGTTTTTGAATCTGGAAAAACCATCGGCTATTTTAGCGGTTTTCGCCGGCATCAGTCAGTTTTTGCAGACGAAGACAATGACGCCTCAAACAAAAAAAACAAAACAAGAAATAAAAGTAGGAGACGCGGGCGCGCAATTTTCTTCAATAATGGAAAAACAAATGCTCTATTTTTTTCCTTTTTTAACCGTATTTATACTCTGGAAATTGCCCTCTGCCCTGGCTTTGTACTGGTTGGTTACCGCGCTGTTTTCGGTTGTTCAGCAATCCGTTCTTTTAAGAAAAAACAATAACCAAAATACATGATTGACGGCAACGACTTAAAGACAATCAAAGAAACAACGCAAGAATTTTTCCTGAAAACAGGGTTGGATATAGACCTTGATTTCTTGCCGCCGAAAAAATCAAACATTCAAGGCGGACAGGAAGAGATTTTCGCCATTCAACTCAATATTACAGCGAAAGAGCCGCAAATTTTGATAGGCGAGAGAGGGCAAACACTGTCTGAAATCCAGCATTTGTTAAAATCGGTATTAAAGAGAAAAATTGATAATCGATTTTTTCTTGAGTTGGATATTAACGACTACAAAAAGAAAAAAGCCGACTATTTGAGAGAATTAGCCCGACTGGAAGCGGAAGGAGTTGCTTTGTCAAAACAGGAAAAAGCTTTTCCGCCGATGACCGCTTACGAAAGAAGGATTATTCATCTTGAATTAGCCGACCATCCAAACATTATAGCCGAAAGCGCCGGAGAGGAGCCGGACCGTAAGATAATCATTAAGCCAAAGCCGTAGTTTTTTACCGTAGATAAACAAATTTACTCTGTTAGCGTTTGGTAAACGCTAATTGTCCACCAAGGGATAACTCCTAAATAAGGTACCAGTTCAGCCACTCCGGTTAGCGCGAATCTTTTCAATATTTTTCCGCCGCCCTTAGTCGGGACCTCCGGTTTTCCGGGGCGCTGCGGTTTTTCGGGCATAGTTCCCGATTTAAAAAACATCCAGGAGCCGATAATAATCATTCCGATTATATCGGTAATTCCGAAATCGTCTAAACCAACAAATACAATAATAATACTGATTAAATCAATAGTTGTCGCTACCGACATCATTACGAATCCCTCCGGGCTTAAAAGATTGCCAATCCCGCCAGCGCCTTGGTCTTCTTCCGCTGTTTCTTCATCCTCATCCACCGCTGTTTCCTCTGTCTCTTCTTCAGGCGATTCTTCCGGGGATTCTTCGTTTTGTTCAGTTTCTTCTGGCATATTTTAAGATTGTAATGTTGGGTATGATCTAAATTGTGGCGCCGGGTCAGTCGGTTAAATCGGCTTTGGCTCTTTTGATTTTTAACACTTCTTGCGGAGAGGTGGTGATAATTTGGTCTTCGGTATAAGAAGCCACCACCTTGATTGCCACATGTTTTTGGCCGGCAAAAAATATTCCTTCGCCAACAGCCGGCTCCAACAGAATATACTTTTCTTCTTCGGTAAGGTTAAAGGTTTTCTGGACCGTATTAATGGTTGCCGGCGATTGTTTCATTAAAATTTTCAAAGCCGAGTTGGTAATAATCGGCTGGCCGTATTCGGACTTCATGAAATCGTTAACGTCTTGAGTGATGGTGGTAACTCCTAGCCAGTACTTTCGCGCTCTCTTGACGAGCCCGTACAGAAAAGAAGCGCCGTCTTCGTTTTGCATTAGCCACCACGCTTCGTCCACTATCAGCACTCTTTTTTTAAGAGAAAACCTTATTTTGTTCCAAATGTATCGCATAATGACATACATTGCCATAGGTCGTAGCTGTTCTTCCATGTCGCGGATTCCAAAGACAACCAGATTGTTGTCCATAGAAACATTGGAATAATTGTTAAAAAACGAAGAGTAGGTGCCTTGGGTAAACTTTCTTAATTTCACCACCAGCTCTTCCGCTCCCTCCATTGTGGACAAAACGTCTTCCAGGTCGGACATCAAGGGCGGGGTGGCTTGGGAAAAGTCGGATTCTGGCGTAATATCTTTGGCGGCGTAGGTTTCGGTGATGGCCCGATCCAATATGGCATCTTCTTCCGGCGTTAGTCCTCCCAGCATAATTCTTAAGAGCCCGACCAGATTCATAATATTGGACCTTAAAACGTCTTCCGGTTTCTCGCCTTCTCTTGGAAGAGGCAGGTCAAACGGGTTAATTCGGTCGTTGGAAGC
>MHUC01000039.1:0-2149 GCA_001823315.1 Candidatus Wildermuthbacteria bacterium RIFCSPHIGHO2_12_FULL_40_12 | reverse complement strand
CTGAAGTTCCAAAGATAACCGCATTGGAATTTTCCAAAGAAAATCTGTCGAATAGAATCAAAGAATTGTTGTGCTGGTTAATGCCGTACAATATCCCGTCGTTGGAGCTTAAATCAAAGGAAACAAAAGGAAAGGCGCTGGAAACCGGCGCTGTGTTCATCGGGGTGGTAATTTGGAGAGCATCTAATCCATAGGGCGACGTTGAGGTAAACCCTTTTTTTTGCTGGAAAAGAGCGGCTTTGGAGTAGACCATGCGTCCCTCAATCGCCGACCTTAAAAATACCTCGGTTTCGGCCAATTTCTGCTCGTTGTCGGCGTAAACCGTAATGTAAATGCCCGTTCTGAACATTCTTTCTTGGGCAGACATAAATTTATCTCGCAGTTCTTCCAGGTTGCGATAAGCCATCTCTAATTGGGGATCTCGGATCAATCCCTTGCCTTCTCTGTCCATTATGTCCGCCTGCACCTCGGTCACTTTTTTTCTTAACTGTTTGAGAATCTGTGCCATATCAACCGGATGGACGAAAATGGCAATATCCATAATGGTATCCAGGTTGATGATGGGAGAGAACCACCCGGCGGTTAAAGAGCTGGGATAAGAAAAAATAAAGAATGTCTTAGCAAAGCGCTCGCCGATTTTTACGTAGTTGGGCGATACTTCCACCGAAGAAGGCGCCAATATATCAATAATGCCAACGGCTTCCGGAGGAGCGACTTCGGTTTCAATATTGCCAATGCCAAATTTTTTTAGAAAAGGAAACTTCATATTAAATACTAAAACCTAAATACTAAATCATAAACAATATCTAAAATATAAATTATAAACACTATTTTGATTTCTCTAATATCGAGCCAAAAATCTTCATTAATTCGGTTGCTTCTTGAATTAAATATTCTTGTTCTTTTCGATTCTCTGACGCGGGCTTTGTGAGCTGTACCCAATATATGGTTTCTTTCGACTCTTTTTTAGATATTTTAATTCTCATTTTAAAGTCCTGTTTGCCTAGTGCTTCATTGGCTTCGACATAATTGGCTCCGATTGACCCTCCCGCCCTAGTTAATTGTTTCCCGTTTTCAATATTGGGAATATCTCTGGGAAGGTCTCTTACGTACTTGTTCGTTCTTTTGGCGAATCGCAAGCATCTTTCTTCTAAATCATAATATTTCATATCTTTCGTGTTTCTTGCTTCTGATTTGTTTAGAATTTAGCATTTCTTATTTCGGATTTAGATAATTAGTTCCATTGGAAATTCCGGATAAAATCCGATTTCCGCTTCTTTGGGATGATATAAACCCCAGAAGAGCTCAACGATTTCGGGCGTGGTCAGAGGAACCGATTGAAGCCCGCACCTTCTTAAGCCCAAGGCGACATACTCCATCCTTTGCCACAGCTGTATTTTGCATCTATGGAAATTTTCTTCGGTCAAGGTGGGAATTTTGGCTTTTTGCAGAACTCCTTTTTGAGAAGAGTCAAAGCCAACCATTTCGCTAACGGCGTAAGGCACAACCACAAAAAAATTCTTGGTCAAAATGGCGTTTTCTTCCACTAATTGCTTGATAAACGCTCGGTATTCTTTTGTCTGCACTTTTAAGAGTTCGGTTTTTTGTTTTTGCTCCAATCCTTCCAGTTTTTCCAGATAACCGGTGATATTTAGGCGTCTGGATTGCACCACTATTTGGCAGGAAAAATCCAAAGCGTTCAAAAAACTCTGAAATTGGTACAAAATGGCGTCTTGCTCCTCCGCCGATTTTAAAGCAAAGTTTAAAGAAGAAACCATCAAAATTCCTCTCATTCCTTTATTTTTCAAAACAACCACGCCTTCTTTAATTTGAGCTACCTCTAAAAATTGTTGGGTTGTTAATTGTGCCATTGTCGCTAATAACGCTAATTTAAACTAATAATTACGAATCAGATCGTCGTTACTTTATTAAGAATGCGTTATTTATTAAATACTTCAAATACGGCTCCAATAATTTTATAACTTAATTCTTTATGTATTAGTTCTGCCATTTAAATTTGCTTGTGACCACCTATTGTTTATATTCATATTGGCGATGATTCGTGTTATAAATTCGTGGCTATTAGCGAGTACTGGTTTCAATCTGCACCGATAATTCATTCAGGCGGCTTCTGTTCTTGAACTTGAGT
>MHUC01000038.1:5171-14950 GCA_001823315.1 Candidatus Wildermuthbacteria bacterium RIFCSPHIGHO2_12_FULL_40_12 | reverse complement strand
CCTTTTTCGTTGCAAAAAACTATTCCACCAGACGCCGAACCAGGGTTGCCCCTGGAGCCGCCGTCGGTATAAATGATGATTTTTTTCACCCCCACACCAAACGAGCTTACGCTTCAAAGCAATTTTTGATCCTGTTTTTCAATTGCTTCAAAGCTTTTGCTCGTAGTTTTTTAAGTTATGTTCTCTGTGAAAAGCGTCTTGTTTTGACAAATATGCTTCGTAATACACAAGGCGCAACGGTTTTCTGGACTTCGTCGACGTCACAAGTCCTAAATTATGCTCTTTGATTCTATTCTTGAGGTCGTGCGTGCAACCTATGTATAACCTATTGTCTCGCTTACTTTTTATTATATACACAAAAAACATAATTCAAAACTCGTTATGGTGTGGGGGTTCATACCGAAGCATTCCTACTTATTAATATATTTAATTAAACAACTTTTAAACTCTTTCAAGTTTCCTACCTCAATCGAGAAGCCAGCGGCGGCGGGATGTCCGCCAAAAGTTTTCAATAACTTTTTACAATGAGTCATCGCTTTCACCGCATCTACTCCTTTGGGCATCCTCACGGCTCCAGCGCCCAAACCGTCTTTTTTGTTAAAATCTTTTTGCGTTAAAAACGTAGGTTTTTTATATTTCCCGCAGATCCTTGAAGCGACCGCCCCCAACAAAGAATATTGCCATCTGTTCTTCGACGCAAAAACAATTGGATCTTTTATATTTTTAATAGCGACTTTATCAACCTCATTAGTAATTTCTTTAACTCTCTTTTGTCGCTGAGCTTTTTGTTCAATCAGATTTTTAACTAAAGACGTTATGGTCTTCTTATTGTCTGATACCAATAAAGAATATATGGCATTTATGTGGTTTTTCGCATCGCCCGAATTAAGAATAGCAACTATTTTCTGGGCAACCTCTCTTGACGACAAAGAATTCAAGCTTTTATCTAATTCAAAGAAGATTTTCAAGCTAGGCCTTGTTGGCGTTTTTAATCCCCTCAAACCCGTCTCGATTATGTCTTGATTGTCATCTGTCTGAACCATCATATCGGCTATCGTCGCCAAAGCTGCAATTTCAAAAAAATTCCTTTCTTTGATGATTGGGGAATTTTCTCCCAATAACTCAAAAGCGAGTTTTAACGCTAATCCTCCAGTGGCCAATTCTTTAAATGGATATCTATCTCCTGGTTGTTTTGGATCTACTATTATATGGGCTTTTGGCAGTTTGCCTAAGATAATATGATGGTCGATGACTATGACCTCAAAACCTAATTTTCTGGCGAGCTTTATTTCCTGAAAATTACCAATGCCGCAATCTAACAAAATCAAGAGGGCGGGAGCTTTTGGTTTAAGATTGTGCACTGCCTGCTCGTTGAGGCCATGCCTTTCTTTATTTCTGTCCGGGAAATAAACCTGATCCACTTTTCCTCCTAATCCTTCTACGCTTTCTTTAACGATAACAACGGAAGCCGCGCCGTCCAAATCGGAATCGCCATACAAAATAATCCTTTCCTGGTTTTTAATGGCTTTTTTAATTCTTAGTGCTGCTTTTCTAAGATTTTTTATCGGCATAATTTTTCAATTCTAGACTATACATCCATCATGCATTAACGAATCTCCTAATTTTACTATAAAGTTTCCTAAAAATACAATGAATTTGAAATCAAAAAACAAAAAGCTCTCCTAATCCTTTTTTCAAAGTTTCAGAGAGCCTAATTCCAGCGTCAAAAACTCAAGAATCGCGGGAAAGAACCTGATGGCCCTCATGCCACCTGCTCGGACTCTCAACCAAGTTGGCGTACACGACCCAGTAACGGCGCGCATCACTCCAGATCGCGTTCACGGCCCGGGTATTGCCATCTTTATCAATGATATACGCGATCATCGCGTATCCATTGGTCAGCAACTGTCCTGACTCTCCCTTTGACTGCTTTTCCAGCAGTTCAAAGAAGTGAGCCAGAGAGATCTGGGCATGGTCACCGAGTTCGGCGAGAATGGAAACGTCGAGCGAATCCTTCTCCAGCTGATGGACAACGATGATTGTCCCATTAACGTTTTCCTCGACTTTATCAAGGAAAAACATCCTAAAACCATCATCCATCCGGCCGATATTCGCCGACTGGATGTGATCCTTGGGGACGAACCACTTAGCGCCGCCAACTGCAACGCGGGCAATCCTCTTCAAAAACTTATTTTCGAGTACGAATTCGCCACGAAGGAAGCGATCAACGCCTTCCTCGCCGCCAAGCTTGTTCCAGACCGCCTCAATGCGGCCAAGGGTAATGTCTGAATACTTCATTACCGTCTCCTTTTGAGCTGTTAGCTCGTGTATTTTTGGCTGTTAGCCAAATGGTACATACTAAATTAAGTATAGCAAAGAATTACTTATCTGTCAACCCCGTTAGAGTCCTTCGATGAATAATTGATATTCAAATACATAAGCCGTAAGGCGACTTCGTCTTAGGTTCTATGTAGTCCTATTTACTGTCTCGGGACTCTAACGGGGTCAATAGCCAAAATGCCCGGCAATTTTTCTCCGGACAAAAAATCCAGCATTGCTCCCCCGCCGGTGGAAACATGGTCAAACTTATCAAACGCGTCAAACTTAGACAACGCCTCTACCGTTTCACCACCGCCCGCCACCTTGAAAGCCGAATAATTCCTAACAATAGCTTCGGCAACTTCTTTGGTTCCATTTTCAAACCTTTTGTCTTCGGACAACCCTAAAGGACCATTCCATACTATCATTTTCGCTTCTTGAATTATCTTCTTGAAGATTTTGATGGTTTCAGGACCTATATCTAAAACCGCTTCTTCTTTTTTTGCCACGCCAATCGCTCCCTGACGAATAAATTCTTCTCCCTTATCTTTTAAAGCGATAATGCCGTCTATCGGTAAATGGATCTTTGTGTTCGTTAAATCAATTTTATTTATCTTTTTTAAGATTTCTTTTTCCGGGAGCGGAAAACCCACCATAACGCTTTTGCCTATCAAAATCGTATTGGCGATACCGCCCCCTATAAGCACGTTATCGGCGAGCTTAATAAACTTTTCTATCATTTTAATCTTGGTTGAAATTTTAACGCCTCCTATCACTACCGCCAATGGCCGCCAGGGATTTTCCAAAACGCGAGACAGCACTTTGATTTCTTTTTCCAGCAGCAAACCGGCGGCAGATGGCAGGTATTTCGGAATGCCAACAACAGAGGCGTGTTTTCTGTGGCAAACGCCAAAAGCGTCATTAATATAAATATCCCCCAGGTTCGCTAATTCTTTCGCAAATTGCTCGTCATTTGCTTCTTCTTCCTTGTAAAATCTAATGTTTTCCAAGAGCAAAACTTCGCCGTCTTGCATTGTTTCAACCATTTCTTTTGCGGAACTGCCAATGCAATCGTTTGTTTTTAAAACCGGCTGATTCAAAAAATCAGCCAGTTTTTCTTTAATTCTATCTAACCTTAAACTCTCAATAATCCGACCTCCGGGATCGCCCAAATGGCTGATTAGAATCACTTTAGCTCCGCGATCCGTTAAATATTTTATAGTCGGCGCCGACTGCTTAATCCGAAAATCGTTTAGGATTGAACCATTTTGCGCAATAGGAACATTCAAATCGCATCTTAATAAAACTCTTTTTCCTTTAAAATCGAGTTGGCTTAAAGTTTTCGCCATAAGCTACTGTTCTTTATTCTCCTCTTTGCTGTTTCCCAGCGTTTCATCCAGCGCCTTTTTCAGCTCTTCAACATTGATATTTGGTTTTCTTTTTTCTTTTTCTTTGGGCACAAATCCGGAGGACGCGTTGCTTCCAGACGGCGCTTCGGGCGCGTTTCTCTTGATTGAAACGAACTGAGAAGATGACTTTGCCGCCGCCTCACCCAACGAAATCTCCTGATTTTTCTGAATTGTCCTTGGTTGAAAATTTTGGCTTTGATCCGTTCTTTTTAGGCAGTTCTTGCAGTAAACCGGCCTTTTGCCGTCTGGGGGGAAAACCACTTTGGTCCATTTGCCACAAGAAGCGCATTTAGCGTCGTATAAGGCAGATCCAACTAAAGGCATAGGAACAGGCGTTGCCGATTCTCCCAGCCACCGGCTAATTTTATCCTCAACAATTTTGACAGATGTGCTATATTTTTCTCGAGAAACTTTGATAATCTTATCCCTATTTGAATTTTCCAGCGACTCTATGGGCGGCATTGTTTGCGCCGAAAATGGCTTACCTGCTATTCCGTCAATCATCAGCTTTAAGTAAATACTGTATTTTCCCAAATCAACTATATCGGTTGCCATAATGTCCGGCGTAAACTCTTTCTCTAAGAATTCGGCGTCTTCAGCTCCCACCCGAAAAGACACCAATGTGCCGACGTTGCCAAAAACCGCATCCCCTACTTCTTCTTCCATTTGGGCGATATACTGATGCCCCAATATCAGACAAAGGCGGTATTTTCTGGCTTCCGACAAGATATTGACAAAAGACCGAGTTGCGAAATTTTGAAACTCATCAACATACAAAAAGAAATCTTCTCTTTTTTCTTCCGGAATATCCACTCTAGACATCGCGGCCAACTGAAGTTTAGTAATCAAAAGGGCGCCTAAAAGCAGAGAGTTATCCTCGCCAATCCTTCCTTTAGATAAGTTCAGAATCAGAATTTTTTTCTGGTCCATGATATCTCGCATATTAATGTTGGATTTTATTTGCCCAATGATATTGCGAATAAGAGACGCTGAAATGAATTGCCCTACCTTGTTTTGGATTGCCGCCGTGGCTTCCACTTCATATCTTTGGGTATAACGGGCGAACTCATTCACCCAAAATGACCGCACTACAGGATCCGTTATTTTCTCCACAACTTTTTTTCTGTAATCCACATCCGCCATCATTCTGTTCACTCCCAAAAGGGTAGATCCGGGATATTCCAACAAAGCCAGAATGGAATTGTTCAATATATATTCCATGCGGGCAGACCAGACATCAGGCCAAATTTTCTTGAACACACCCATAAGACCAGAAGCTACCAAGTGTCTTAAGCTCGGATCTACTTTTTCCATAACATTAAAAGCGATCGGATATTCCAAATCGGCGGGATTAAAATAAACAACGTCGTTGACCCTATTTGATGGAATGAAATCAAGCAGTTTTTCCGCCGCCTCGCCGTGCGGATCAACAAAACCGACGCCCTTGCCTGACTGAATGTCTTGTATTGCCATATTCTCAAGCATTGCGGTTTTTCCCATACCGGTTTTTCCGACAACATACATATGTCTTCGGCGATCATCGGTCTTAATGCCAAATTTCCTTTTCCTGTTGCGAAAAGTCGTTATTCCGAAAAAATTAATGTCTTCTTCTTTCATAAATCAAGTTTATTATTCGATAGGCAAACCCTTGGGAGCTTCTCTCTTTCTGGTTTCAATTCTTTCAACAGATGAAGTGGGCGCCACAATACCGCTTGGGAAATGATATAAGGTGGCTAATTCTTCGGTGTTCAAAACATATTTATAGTGTCCTGGCGACTTCGGGAAATACGGCGTCCATCTCTTGCAATAATCCCTAAACAACCTTCTCTTCCTCAAAAATACCCTCCTTTTATCCAAAAACCAAAACGGAATTGATTTGTATTTTGTCATCGTGTCTTTGTTTGGTTTCAGTCCGCCAATACTTTCGCTGGAAATCGCCTTAAAAAAACCGTAAGGCACTCTCGCCCTTGCCTTGAGAAAAGCGTCTTTCCTGCCAAGATAAATGGTTCTAATATGGCAACTATAAGCGGACTTTGAAATTTTTTGCTCAATCGCTTGCACTATCTCTCTTTCTCCGGGGGTTAATTTCATTTCCGGCGGTATAATATCTTTTTCTTCTTCTTTCTTTTTTGGCGGACCGCTGACTATTATCTGGATGGCTTCCGTAATCATTGGCGGGGGCGGAGGCGCTTTTTCCGGCCTTCTCACCAACTTATCTCTTATCGTCAAAGCTTCTTCAATCCAGGGTTGATCGCTTTTTCTAATAGGCGTGCATAAAATCTGAAGCCACGTTTGCTCTCCCGGCCCCAGGGTGCTAAGCCCTTCAAGCAAACCGGATAAAGGATCAACCGTCCTCTCTTCCAATCTTTCCGCCTCGTTTTCAAAATTAATATAGGTTTTAATCGGATAACCATTGGGTTTAGTGTTCTCCCAGCTCATACCGAAAAGATCCCACTCCCTGTTTGGAATATCGGCGGGTATCTGCTTGGTATAATCTTCCACTGCGACAATTTCAACTTCCGGATATTGAGAATAAATATTGGATTCAATCACGTCTCTGTACATTTCCGGCATGCGAATAAAAAAATGGATTTTTCCGTCTATACTGACTATTTCCAAAGAAATGCTTAACTGAAATTGCCCCTCTATCCATTTTTCCCGAAACGTCATAACGTCATGTATGGCGTGGAAACCGGCAAAAACATAGTCCATCGCTTTAATGGGTTTTTCGATTTTTTCGGGCAACCTTATCTCCAAAAGCACTTTCTTTACTGTTGAATCCCAAATGGTTTGCCGCCAAAAACGGTACAAGTACAAAAACGAACCCCAAAGTAAAAATGGCGGGAAAACCCACCACCAAACCTCGAAAACCTTCCAACCATCGTTCAGAAAAGGCAAAATCGGCGATATTAAATTCAATAATTCTGGCGGGAAAAGCGTCATATTGAACTCACCCCTTTGACAAAAACATATTTCCCTTCCGGATTTTTAGAAAAGCATTGCTTGTTGTTTAAGTTAATTAAAACAGTGCTCTTTTGAACCACTCTTTGTTTTGAAACCTCTGACAAAATCTCTTCTTGAGTAAGAGGTTTTTTTGAATCTTTCAAAATACCGATGATAACATCCCTGACCACGCCGGGTCTGTATCCCATCTCTTTTAAGGCGTAAAGGCCTCGACCCACCAGCACAAACCTATTGTCCCTAATTAGTTCATTGTGCACGCTTTGCACGTTGGCATTGCCACCAATCAGTCGAGCTACTTCCGAAAAATGCAAAGGTTTTTGCTCCTTTTTAAAAGCAACGTATGCCCTGTCTTTAATGCCTCTGGGATTAATTTCCGGCCATTCCCTTAATCCCCAGAAACCATCTTGGTTCTTCTGGATATTCTTTGAAACTTCCAAAATAGAATGAAAAGATTGCGGACCAAAGCTATGAATTTTTTCTTTGCTCTTATTCTTTCCAAAAAATTCATTAGCCGAAACTTCTTGCAATGTGATAGGTGTTTTCCTTTTAGAAAGAAATTTATGAAAAGCGCTAACAACATTATTCATCGCAGCCGTTGGCTTTGGTTCTGTTGTCCAAAAAGTATGATATTTATCAGTTTCAAAAAATCTTAAGAATGGTTTTCCCAGGGTTAGTAAAAAGAAAACTTGATTTTGATTATTCCCTTCACCCAACAGATTAAGCAAAACATCTTCCTTCTTGATATTGCCGTAAGAACGAAACGCATTCTCAAGATGTTTAAAAACCGGCTGATATCGATCAAGGACTTTATTAACCTTTAAAATCGCGTCTTCTTGAATTTGACGCACCCTTTCTCTGGTAATGCTGTGGTCTTGACCTATCGCCTCCAGGGTCTCTTTTTGGTTTTGATCCAACCCAAAACGTCTTGAAACGACTTCTCGCCCTTTTGGAGATAAACCTTCAATAAGGTCTGAACAAATTTTTTGGTAATTGAATTTGGTCATATTAAATAGATTTAATCATTTTATAAGATATCTGTCAAGTGGAAAAACGCCGAAGAGGCCTTATCGAAACAAACTGATCTTTTTTTTCTCTTGCCACTTTGCCCAACTTACCATTAATGGACTAGCGATACAAATAGAGGAATACATCCCGGAAACGATACCGACGATCAGGGCCAACGAGAAATACCTTAATGTTTCTCCGCCAAAAAAATAAATGGCGAACAAAGTTAAAAGAACTGTCGCCACGGTGTTAATTGACCGAGACAATGTCTGGTTCAAGCTTTGATTTACTGTCTCTTCAAATGTTGAAAATTTCCTCCTTAAAAGATTCTCTCTTATTCTGTCGTACACCACCACCGTATCGTTAATTGAATATCCCAAAACGGTCAGCAGGGCGGCAATAATAGGAATTGTCATTTCGGCTCCATAAAATCTTCCCAAAACAGCAAAGGCGCCCAACGGAATCAAAATATCATGAAATAATGCCAATAAAGCGGCAATGCTGTATTGCCAGGATTTCATAGGCCAGGAGAGCTTGGCAAAAGCAAAGGTAATATAGATTATTATTGACAGCAAAGCCAAAATAACGGCAACTCTCGTCTTTTTAGTTAATTCTTGTCCGATGATCGGCCCGATTGCTTCAAAACGACGCTCTTGAGCACTTCCCAATTTCTCTAAAACTTTCCTGTGTGTTTCCTCGTCAACGCTCTTTAATCTCAAGATTATTCCTTTTTCTCCCGTGGGTTGAACTATAACCTCTCCCAAGTTTAAATCGGCTAATTGCTGTTTGGCCGTCGCGTTGTCTAAAACGGACTCGGAAAACTCAACCTCTATAATGCTTCCTCCGGTAAAATCAATGCCCCACTTTAATCCGAAAAACAAAAGGGAAAACAAGCTGACGGCAAGTAAAACAGCGGAAAAAATATAATAGATCTTGCTGTGCTTAACGAAATTAATCATACGATATCAAGCGGAAAACTTAAAACGAAAAACATCAACCCCATAATTGCTTAATTGCTGAAAGCCGAGTATTTTCAAACGATTTAATAAAATATCTTGTGATAATAATGGCTGAAAGCATGCTCATTAAAATTCCCAAGCCCAATGCCAAAGCAAATCCTTTCACAAAGCTTGTGCCAAAACCAAAAAGAATAATGCAAATAATCAAAGTGGTGAAGTTGCTGTCCCTGATTGAAGGCCAAGCTCGATGAAACCCTTCTGTTGTGGCGATGGAAAAATTTTTGCCCGACAACATTTCTTCTTTCATTCTGGCAAAAATTAATATATTAGCGTCAACCGCCATTCCCAAAGAAAGAATAATGCCGGCAATACCGGCTAAAGTCAGCGTCACAGGAATCAATTTAAATAAAGACAGCAATAAAGCCACATAAATCAACAAGGCCAAAGAAGCCAAAACTCCCGGCAAACGATAAAAGATTATCATAAACAAGATGACTAAAACGAAGCCAGCTATACCGGCCTTTAATGATTTCTCCAAAGAAGCTTTTCCCAAAATAGGTCCCACTGATTGCTGGGATATTAATTGTATGGGCAAGGGTAAAGCGCCGGCGTTAAGGTTGCGCGACAATTCTTGGGCTGACTTTATGTTAAAATCTCCGGTAATCTGGGCTTTGCCGCCGGATATTTTATCTTGGACAACCGGAGCCGAAAGCAAAATGCCGTCAATATAAATTGCGATGGGTTCGCCGATATTCTTTGCCGTTAACTCTTCAAAAATCTTAGACCCTTCTTCGTCAAACTCAATCAGAATAATCGGTTTTGGAGTGTTTTGGTCAAGACCCACCTCCGATCTTTTCAAGTATCTTCCAGTTAGAGAAGTTTGCTGAAAATAAGGATCCTGAAGCGCCAATTGCCAATCGGGAATACTTTGGGCTTCTTCGGGCGTTTTGCCCTCCAGCTCTTTCATTTTATCAATAATTTTCTGGGTTTCTTCTTGGGTTCTTTGTTCGCGAAATTCCAAAAACGGCGTCTGCCCTATTTGTTTTACGGCTTCTGCCGAATCAATCACACCGGCAAGCTCTACGATTAGACGATAATTGCCACCTGTTTCCTGTATTTGCAC
>MHUC01000038.1:0-5160 GCA_001823315.1 Candidatus Wildermuthbacteria bacterium RIFCSPHIGHO2_12_FULL_40_12 | reverse complement strand
AAACACCAAAAAGATTGACTCTTCTTTCAATCACATCTCTCAACCCTTCCATCGCCTGCCTTTGTTCTGATTTAGATACTTGAGACAAATCGGCTTCGTAAAGCAGATGCGAACCGCCCCGTAAATCCAATCCCAATTTAAAAGGCACATTCCAAAAATGAGGAATCTGCCAATTAAATTTAACATTTAAGAAGTCTGCTGATTTGTTGAAATAATTTGGATAACTAAAATTCCCGACAAAAAAAGCCAGAACTAAAATAAAAAAGATAATTGTGTAAACTCTTTGTTTGGACATTTATAGTAAAAACCTAAAATTCTAAAAAATTAAAAACTTAGAAACAATACAGGATTATACAATAAAAAGCTTAATAAATACATAGGGAAAAAGAAAAAAGACTACCGAATGGTAATCTTATTTTTCTTTCTTTCCGACTAATCTAAATTCATTTTCTGGCAGCAAAAGCAAACTGATCGAAATAACGAATGATGTCTTGAAATGAGCTTTTGTATTCTCTGCCCCCAAAAACCGCATCGCAAAAAATCTCCCTGACTCTTGCTATTTCTCTTAACCTGCCATGCCAACGAGCATCCCCCATCGTTAAATCAAATAGCTCAAGGGCCCGATATATTGCGCCCTGAAACAGTTTCTCGTCTTTACCCTGCCATCGGTTCGCCCTGCTTACTTCGCTGCCAATATTGGCCAACTGCTCCGCCAAAGATAATTTAAACCACTTGCCCGAGACCAATTCTTTGTGAAAAAGAATCTTCATGATAAAACCAGTTTTCCTACTATTTGTTTAATTTTCTCTCGTATTTTTGGATCTTCTACTCCCCGAGACCTATTGCCAAAACTCGGCTTGAGGTTAATTACGGAATCAAATTCTATAAAATCATCTCCATTTTTTTCCGGATACAAATTAATACCCCAAGTATATTCTCTTTTTGACTCTTCCTGCTCCATAAGCAAAACCTCCTCATCCGCATGAAGCTCTCCGCTAATAGCCATGATCTCTTTTTCTGTATCCACTACCGCTTTAACTAAATCGCCGAACCCTTCTAAGGCAATCTTTCTTAATTCTTCCTTTGTAATTGGTTCTCGAAGTATTTTGATTGACATAATGACATTATAACGAATACAACGATTGACTCAATAGATATAATCTCTATGGCTCGCTATGCGAGTCCCCGCCCCGTGGAACAGTATGTGATCATGCTTCGCTTGTCTTGGATAGTAAGCAAACGGAGGACAGTCCTCTAATTTTTTCATACGCCTCTATACTATCTGAAAGGTGCAATATATGTATGTAGATTACCATCTTCTGTTGTTTTCAATGCGTATTGTGCTATGTTATAAGCAGAGTACAAAATATACAACATAGAACCCTCTAATAGGGGCTCCCTGCCCCTCCCATCTTCATAGTTAAGGGGTTCGACTTCGGTCGAACCCTATTTTTGTCCTTTATGATATGGTGCGCTTACCATCCCGCATTTCTTATATTTATAAACTTGATTGGTTGCTGGATTAATCGCTCCGCATGGACAAGGATCATTTCTGCCAATTTTGTTTTTCGCGCCAGAAGAAACGACTGATTGATTTTGTCTGACGATAGATGGATTTTGAGACAAACCGACTCTTATAATCGTCTGCGCGATATTCGTCTCAATGACCGAAAGCAAATCTTTAAACATTTTATGGGATTCCGACTTGTACTCTACCAAAGGATCCTGCTGGCCATAAGCCCTTAATCTTACGGAGTCGCGCAAAGAATCCATATTTTCCAAATGACTCATCCAAAGCGCATCGAGAGTCCTCAAGGCGACGAATCTGGCAACTGAACTAAAATTATCGCCCAGCTCTTTTGCTTTTTCTTCAAGCGCTTTTTTTTCATTGTCATTCTTCATCCAACTTTCAATTTTCAATTTCCAATTTTCAATTTCCATCATTTCTTTTCTTTTCTTGTAAATAATTTCCCGGTGCTTATTCAAGACATCGTCGTAATCCAATAAATGCTTTCTTGCGTCAAAATTCATTCCTTCGATTTTGGATTGGGCCGACTCGATGACGCCGGAAATCATTTTTGCTTCAATCGGCTGATCTTCGGGGATTTTTAATGTTTCCATTATGGCTTTTATTCTGTCGCCGCCGAAAATCCTCATCAAGTCATCTTCCAAAGAAACGAAAAACTGCGACGAACCAGCGTCCCCCTGTCTTCCGGTCCTGCCCCGAAGCTGATTATCGGTGCGTCTGGCTTCGTGGCGCTCCGTGCCAATAACGTGAAGTCCTCCCAAAGATACTACTTTTTCGTGTTCTTCTTTCCATTCTTGATACTCTTCACTTTCTTCAGTTTTGAAATTTGAGTTTTGAGATTTGACATTGCTTGGCGCATAACCGCCAAGCATTATATCAACTCCTCGACCAGCCATATTGGTAGCTATGGTAACGACTCCCATTCTTCCTGCTTGGGCAATAATTTGGCCTTCTCTCTCATGGTTCTTGGCGTTTAAAATTTGATGAAGAATTCCCTCTCTTTCCAAAAGTTTTCCCAAGTACTCGTTTTTTTCAACCGATCTTGTTCCCACTAAAACCGGCTGGCCTTTTTTGTTTCTTTCTTTAATTTCTTTTACAACAGCTTCCAGTTTTCCTTGCTCTGTCTTAAAAATTAAATCCTGCAAATCCGCCCTTATCATTGGTTTATTGGTAGGAATAATGACCGCTTCCAAATTATAAACCTTATGAAATTCTTCCGCAGAGGTAGCGGCGGTTCCGGTCATTCCGGCCAGTTTTTTGTACATCCTGAACAAGTTCTGAAAAGTGATAGAAGCCAGAGTTAAACTTTCCGGCTGAACCTGAACACCTTCTTTCGCTTCAATTGCCTGATGCAAACCTCCCGACCAGCGGCGACCCGGCATCAATCTTCCGGTAAACTCGTCTATAATAATAACGTTGCCGTTTTTAACTATGTAGTCCCGATCTTTGGCAAATAAGGGCTTTTGGTCGGCGGGATTTATGGCTTGAGCCCTTAACGCCTGCTCTAAATGATGCAAATACTTAATCCCTTTTTCCTCATAGATATTCTGCGACCCTAAAATTTTTTCAATCCGGCTTATACCAGATTCTGTCAGAGAAATGGCCCTCATTTTCTCATCAATCTCATAATCTTCCTTTGGATTAAGTTTTGGCACGATTCGGGAAAATTCTTGATACCATTTGGAACTTTCTTGATCGGGCGCGGAAATAATTAGAGGCGTTCTGGCCTCGTCAATCAAGATTGAATCAACTTCATCAACTATGGCGTAGTGGAAATCACGCTGCGATTTTTGCTCCAAACCATACACCATGTTGTCTCGCAAATAATCAAAGCCAAACTCGTTATTGGTTCCATAAGTAATATCTGCCGCGTAAGCTTCTTTTCTGGAAACCGGCCTTAAATAGCTCTCTACAACCTTGAAACTTCCGGTCTCGTCTCTTTCTTTGTCTTGTTCGCCCATCCTAAATTCCCGACTGTTATTTTGAGTTTTGAGATTTGAGGGCTGGGATTCTGTATTGTACTCCGAATCGTAAACAAAAGCCGCGTCATGAACGATGCATCCTGTCGAAAGACCAAGCACGTCATATATCTGTCCCATCCAAACAGTATCTCTTTTCGCCAGATAATCGTTGACCGTTACCAAATGGCAACCTTTTCCCTCCAGAGCGTTTAAGTAAAGCGCCAAAGTGGCGGTTAAAGTTTTTCCTTCTCCGGTCTTCATTTCCGCGATTCTTCCTTGATGCAAAACGATTCCGCCGGCAAGTTGCATATCGAAATGCCGTTGATTTAAAGTTCTTTTAGCGGCTTCCCGAACCAAAGCAAAGGCCTCTGGCAAGATATTATCCGGTTTTTCTCCCTTGGCGATTCTCGACTTGAATTCCGAAGTTCTTTCCTTTAGTTGTTCTTTGGAAAAACTCTTGAATCCTTCTTCAAAAAAATTGATTTTAGCGACAATCGGCTGCAAACTTTTGAGATATTTTTCGTTCGCGTCGCCGAAAATTTTGTTTAATAAACTCATAACCTGTATTTTACGCTTTTAACACGAAAAAGAAAGAGACGCATTCGCGTCCTTTCTCCATTTCTTTTCTTCTATTTTCTACTTTCTATTTTCTATCTTCTATATTATTAGAATGGTGTTATCTCTTTCCATTCTGGCAAAGGTAGTTCACCAAGAAGCGGCTTAGTAAGGGAGCAAAATTGATTGCTTTTGTCGGTGACCGTAAGGGTAATATCTTTAGCGCCAGAAACATTAAAACTACCGTAAGGGTTTCTAAAATTACTCCCAGACAATGGACCGTATGCGAAATCTGGGATTACCCACGAAAAACTAAGACATTTACTTCCGTCATCGCTCGAACCACCGACATCATAACAGACCGTAGGATTCACTGGTAAGCAATTGTAGGTATAGGGCGGAGTAAGGATGTCTCCGTCCTCATCATCAGATATACTGCCAACTACTGAACAAAATTGAACTCTTTGCCCTATGGAAGGATCTAACGGATCCCATTCAAAATTAACGTCAGGATACGCGTGAGGCGGCATTGTAAAACATGCTCCGTAATCGCTGCAACTTACCAACACAGAACTAAGCCCATCTTGATCCATCGCTATGACTGTCCAGTTATAGGTTAATCCCCAATTTAAAGTGGGCGCGCAGTTAACGGTATATTGGCCATCAGAAGGAATGTTTACAGAACCAGAACAGGCATCAATTTTATTGCCAAAACCATCTTCGGTTGTATACGAAACTTGATCCCCGGGATCGTCTTGAATAGTAAATGAAAGAAAACGCTGAGACCCCGTAACGCAATAATTCGGGGCTGATTCGGTTAAATTAGTGACTGTTGGCGCAGTATTAATAGTCGGCGCGAAAGTGGTCATCACTTTATAATCAGAGACTGAAGTACCAATAGAAGGACATCCGGGAGGTGTCCCATCGGAAAATCCATCACGATTAGCGTCGCAATTCAATCTATTAAAACTAATCCAACCAATAACCTCATCTCCCTCTAGCGCAACGCCGGACGCATCATCACTACCCCATGCCCAGTTACGAAATTCATCTGGATCTGGCGCTGCAACATCTTCTATCCAAACACCGTGAAAATTACCTCTTAACCTTATCCAA
>MHUC01000037.1:2775-15116 GCA_001823315.1 Candidatus Wildermuthbacteria bacterium RIFCSPHIGHO2_12_FULL_40_12 | reverse complement strand
GCAGAAGAGATTAAGAAGAAATTTACGGAAGCTGGTGCCCAGGTGGAACTGAAATAAGAATAGGACTAAAGGTCAACGCTAAACAACGTTTGGCCCGAAAGCAAATAAATCCTTTTGCCATCCGAGGAAATAGCGATATCTTTAAGATTATTAAACTTATCGCTTTGGACTTGCTTGATCACGTCGCCTGATTTACTTAAGATTATTATTCTGTTTTGAGACGGTTCTAAAATATAAAGATAGGGGACAGCGGAAGAAGTTAGTATTTTCGATAGCTGTTTTGGAGAGGGAAAGAAGTCGAGAGGAATATCTTCTTGGATTTTTCCGCTGTGATATCTGGAAACGGTACTATCATTAAGTATCCAAACCGAACCATCAATAGCCATGGATATTCCTTCTGTGGCTTTTTTGGTTGCAGGATCAAGCCATATTGAACGCTGGTTATCGGTTTGATATTTTATTATTTCTCCTTGTTTTTTGTTCAATAAGTAAATGCTGTTTTGATAGAACGACATTGCCTGTGGTTCGTCGGAAGAGGGAAAGACCTCTAAGTTCAGATATTCTTCAAATCCTTCGCCGTTGAACGACGTGATTGTGTTGGGTTTCAAGAGAAAAAATATCCCATTATCGCTAATCGCCGCTAAGCTTGGTTTTTCTTTTTTATCCGGAGATAAATTATAAATATCGTTATTCTTTGTCTGGATATCTAAGGCGTAGAGATTGGTAGATAACGGACTGAACAAATAGAGCTTACTTCTAAAATAAATCATTTTCTGGGGTATAAATTCCTGTTGGCTGAATTCAAAGACAGCATTTGGTTCTTCGATAAATTCTAACTTGCTAATTTTTTTCAGGTTATCTTCAAGGTAGTTTTTGAGATTAATCGCGTTTTCTAAGGGTTTATTCTCTTTGGCTAATGGCAAGATTAACCGTAGCGCTTCTTTAAACGCAACAGCGGCTTTGTTTTCATCGTTAACAATAAGCAGATTTTTTGCTTCAGATATTTTTCCCTCGACTTCTTTAATTATTTTTTCTTTGTCTTTCAGGTGTTGCTGTTCTTTGCCCTGAAAAATAAAGAATCCGGCAATCAGCAAGAATAAGAAAATCAAGAATAGGACTTGGTTCCTTTTTTCCGTTTTCGTTGGTCGATATCGACCGATGAAATTCGCGATGCCAATAGATAGCCATTTCTTTATTGGCGGAATCTTTTTTCTTTTCGGTTTTTTCTGCCGAGTTAAAATTTTAGAAATAGTTGTTGCGATTGGAGCGAAAACATCCTTGAAAGAAAATATTTCCAGCTGTCTGTTGAAGGTGATGATTCCCGGGTTAACGAGAATGTCTTTTTCCGTGTCTATTAACAACAAAAGACCAGACATCTCGGTCAAAATTTTTTCCTTTGGCTGCAAAGTAACTTTAATTTTCTGTTCGGTGAATGCTCTCGTGGCGGCAAATTTATCCAGTAGACCTTCTTTTGAAAAAAAATCAAAAATGTCTTTGGTAATGACAATTATTTTGTCTCCCGGGAATAATTGTCCGGCAACAGTACTTGTGAATACCTTCAGAGGATAAGGTTCTATCTCGTGAAGATCCAGGTTTTTACCGACATCTATGATTGCCCCTTTTCTTAGAATGAGGATTTTTATATTTCCCGCCTTGGCGCAATTAAAAACAAAATCTTTTGGCGCAGATTTTTTATCGTGGCTTTTTGGCCTTAGGTATATCGCCGAGAAGCTCAAATTTCCCAGCCAGCTTATATTTTCCTTCGATAATTCTTGGGCCAAAAACTCGTTAGCTTTTTCAAGCGAATCATCAATGGCTTTTTCCGGCGAGTGGATAGAAATAGAATAAAATCTGTTTTTGATAACTTGAGCGATATTATTCAAAAGCTTTATGTTTTGGGGCAGAAGGTTGCGGATTTCGCCTGCCATGTATAAACTGCCGAATTTTTTCTCTTGAAGATTTTTCGGTTCAAAACAAAAAGTATCAAGCGCGAGATCGGCTGAATCTTTCTTTGGCGGGGGATTGAAATGGAGTTCAAAAATATTCATGGAAATATAGAAAATAGCAAATAGTAAATAGAAAGTAGAAAATAGAAGCAGTAAATAACAAATAGCAACTCTATTTCATTATAAGATTTTTGGGCGTTTGAGACAATTTTTTCAGCTTTACTGAAAAAAGAGTAGCCGTTTCGTTGTTTTCCGCAAAACTGAAAAAGAGCGTAGCGATTTTTTTTCATTTGTCAAAGGGCTGAAAATTTAGTAGTTTTAAAACAGGAATAGTTAATGGCTGTGCGGGCGGTTAGCTCAGCGGTAGAGCATTGCATTCACATTGCAAGGGTCACAGGTTCAAATCCTGTACCGCCCATATTGCCAAATTTAGGCGGGAAGCAGAGAATCGCTGGGGAGCTTGTCCCGTTATGAATTTTTGATTTCTTTCGGGAAAACCAGTGCCGTCCAGTAGACGATTTTTGACGGAACAAAACAAGTATCGTATCCAGATTGTATTTTTCTTTGAAGTTGGTATTATGGAAATAGAAAACAATAAATAGTAAGTAGTAAATAGAAAATAGAATTATGAAAGATATGTCTGCGGGAAAAAATCCGCCAAAGGAAATAAATGTTTTTGTTGAAATTTCGCAAGGGTCATCTGTTAAATACGAACTGGATAAGGACTCTGGGGTTTTGACGGTAGACCGATTTTTGCATACTTCTATGGTTTTTCCTTTTAACTATGGTTTTGTTCCCCAAACAAAAGCCAAAGACGGCGACCCTCTTGATGTTGTTATTGTTTCTTCTTTGGCCGTTACTCCTGGTTCTCTAATATCGGTTCGTCCAATAGGCATGCTGGAAATGGAAGATGAAGCCGGCCTGGACAACAAAATCATCGCTGTTCCCGTAACAAAAATAGACCCTGAATACATGCAGGTGGAAGACATAGAGGATATTAGCGACCATTTAAAACAAAAGATCAAACATTTTTTTGAAAGATACAAAGAATTAGAACCGGGAAAGTGGGTAAAGATAAAGGATTTTTTGGGTAAAGATGAAGCTGAAAAAGAGATACAAAGGTCTTTTTAGAAGGATATAATAAATCAAATGTCGCGAGCGCGCGTCTTTGTTGTTGGCAAAGTGCAGGGAGTAGGATTTCGTTATGGCACCAGAATCATGGCGAGAAAGTTGGGACTTTTTGGCTTTGTTCAAAATTTAGCCGATGGAAGAGTAGAGGCGGTATTTGAGGGCGAAAAAGATAAGATTGAAAAAATAGTTGCTTGGATGAAAAAAGGTCCGTTTTTGGCGAAAGTTAGCGAAATAGAGGTTGACTGGGAAGAGTATAAAAACGAATTTACAGCTTTTAGTTAATAATTCCAAAAGAATCATTATGAAAATCAGTTCGCAAATAAGTTCTTTCTTTGGCTACATAACAGCTGTCATTTTTGGTTTTATCAAGAAACTGTTTTATTTGTTGGAGTTTTTTTTATTGTTAAGATTATCCCTGAAGTTCTTTGCAGCTAATCCGCAATCGTTGGTGGTGGATTGGATTTATGACTGGAGCGAGTTTTTGGTAAAGCCATTCAATTTGATCTTCGAAGATATTATTTTGTCTAATGGTTATGTCTTAGAGGCGGCTACCATTGCCGCTATGGTTGGGTACGCAATTTTGATATTTATTGTGTTGAAGATGGCGCGCGTACTTTAGTTGTTATTTAAACTCAAAACAAACCGAGCACATAATTTATGTGCTCGGTTTTATAATCTATTTTGAACGTTTATATTTGCTCCTCGCTGTCGTCTGCGTCATCTTCCACGTCGTCGCCATCTTTCGTTTCTTCTGCGTCATCCATATCATCGTCATCCGTTATTTCTTCGTCTTCAGAGACAAAGGAATTTAATAGTTCTTCTTTGGTCATTATCTTTTTTGAGATTTACCCTGAATTTATTTTTACGAACGACCTTTTCCCGCGTTTTAGCTCATAAAATGAATAAATTATCGCGGAACATTAAGTTTCAAAGTCATTATAAATAACCAAAGAGGGCTGTCAACCCCGTTAGAAGTCTGTATCCACAGGACATTCTGAATCGGTGCGTTTAATAGTTTTTTTTAAAACCTAATTTAAAGTTTATTAGTTGGTATGAAATTTTTAGGAAAAATTTCATACCCAAGACTTCTAACGGGGCAGGCCTTATATATTTAATTTAGACCGTTTATGTCGTATAATACAATAATCAAAGACCTATATTGGTATTAGATAAAGTTATGCAGAGAGATATTTTAACTTTTTGGTTCGTCTGGCATTTTTTTGAAACACCAAGAACCATTTTTGACGCATGGAGAAATTTCCTCTTGTTTAATTTGCATTATTTTTCCATACCGACGCTTCTTAAAACCTTCTTTTCTTACTGGCATAAGTACAGCTGGTCTTACGGCAGAGGATTTGATTTGAAAGTTTATTTGGAAGTGGCTTTGTCAAACGTTATCTCAAGAGCTATCGGCGTCATCATAAGAAGCGTATTAATCATCCTTGGCATTGTGTCCGAAGTTTTCATATTTGTAGCGGGATTAATAATCCTGTTATCTTGGTTAGCGTTGCCCGTTTTGGTGGCAGCTACTATTGTTTTTGGTTTTGGGTTGATGATGTGAATTTGAATTATATTTTATGTTTGTATTTAATCCAAGAGAAGCTGATATTTTTCAAAGGGTGAATTGGTCCAAGTGGCCGATTTTTCGATGGGCAAAAATTGCAAAACGTATGTTTCTTGTTTTGTGTGTTTTCTTCGTCGCGTTATCGTTGTACGGATTTTTGACCGTAAAATTATTTAATCAAAGCAATCTTGGTTTTGTATTGATGTTTGCCGCTTTATTTATTATTTTTTGGTATCTTGAAATTTTTGAAAAAGGTTTAAGATATTCATTTGGCGCCGAAAATATATTAAAGAAGGCCGAAGAAAACATAGCATCTGTTTTGGATTTTGAGGTTGCCAGAATAATTTCAGAATCGGTTGGGTTCGTCAGATCCAAAAGATTAGAGAGCGTAAATTCTGCGGTTTTTATGTGGTGCGCAATAGAATCCAGTTCGGAAACGGGCGTTGTCTTTGCGAGGACAATGATGAATTTAGACACAATCAAAAAATCATTAATGGAAGAAATTAAGAATCAAGCGGGAGGAAGGTTTGAATGGGAGTTCACCGATGATTTTCAAGATATGATTGACGGGGCTTTAAAATCCGCCGCAGACAGGAAAAATAATGTTATAAGTATGAGTGATGTTTTAAGCGTTTTCGTAGAAGAAAGCAAGGTCTTTAAAAGACCCCTTATGGATGTAAATTTAAAATCAAAAGATGTAAAAGATTTGTTGTTTTGGATGGATAATTTTAAGAGGGATCAAGACGAAAAGAAAAAATTCTGGACGATGAAAAATCTTCTGAAGACCGGTTCTATTGCTAAAGATTGGGCGGCCGGATACACGGTTTTACTGGATCAGTTTTCTTCCGATATCACCAATGTGATGAGAAAGCAGGGATTTCGCGAGATTTTTGCGCACAGAAGCGAAGTGGAAAAAATGGAAGCGATTTTGGCAAGAAGAGAACGCAATAATGTTTTGATAATAGGGGAGTCGGGCAGTTCCAGAAGAAGCATGATTGAATCTTTGGCTAATAGATCTGCTATGGGAGAAAGCTCGGGTGATCTAAATTATAAAAGAGTTGTTTTGCTGGATATACCGAGAATTTTAGCTTCTAACAGCAACATCAAGGAATCTGAAATTATTTTGGATAAAATTTTCCAGGAAGTTGTTTTTGCGGAGAACGTGATTTTGGTCATTGATAATTTCCATAATTACATTGGGGACACTTCGTCTCAACGATTGGGAGCGGCTGAAATATCAGGATTATTGTCTTCCTACTTGGATTCTCCGGGGTTTAAATTGGTTGGTATCACTACTTTTGACGGCCTTCATTCAAATATTGAGAAGAACTCACAGCTGTTATCTTTGTTTGAAAAGGTAGAGGTAGTCGAGATTTCAGAAGCTGAAACCGCAAAAATTATTCAAGACAGAGCCCTACAATTGGAATATAAGTATAAAGTTTTGGTTCCGTGGCAGACAATAAGAGACACGGTTACGATGTCTGCAAAATATATTACAAATCTTCCTTTTCCGGAAAAAGCCATGGGATTGATAGATGAAGCCGTGGTTGCTACCGCCAAAAGAAGAAAAAAAATAGTTTCTCCAGAGATTATCGCAGAGCTTATAACCAATAAAACCCAGATACCAGTTGGCGAAATCAAAGAGAAAGAAAAAGCAACCTTATTGAATTTAGAGAATCTTATTCATCAAAGAATTATTAATCAGGAAGAAGCGGTTGTGAATATTGCCAAGGCGATGAGAAGGGCAAGAACGGAAATTACCATTAGAAAGGGGCCAATGGGGGCATTCTTATTTTTGGGCCCGACCGGAGTAGGGAAGACGGAAACGGCAAAAGCGTTGGCTGAAATTTATTTTGGTTCAGAAAGCAAAATGATCAGATTGGATATGTCGGAATTTCAGGCAATCAAAGACATTTCAAGGATTATTGGTTCAACAGAAGAAAACGGCCTACTGACAACACCGGTAAGAGAAGATCCATTTTCTGTGGTATTGTTAGACGAGTTCGAAAAGGCGCATCCCAGCATTATTAACTTATTTTTGCAGGTTTTTGACGAAGGTCATTTAACGGATGGTTTGGGCAGGAAAGTAAGCTTCTCTAATGCGATTATCATTGCTACTTCCAACGCTGGTTATCAAATAATTCTAAAGGTATTAAAAGAATTAACAGAAGCTGGTTCGTTTGAAACTGAAAAGCCGGTAGGCAGAGCTAAAGAGGTTTGGGACGTAGTAGAGAAAAGGTTGTTGGATTATATTTTTGAAAACGGAATTTTCAGACCAGAATTAGTTAACAGATTTGACGACTTAGTGATATTCAAACCTTTAACCAAAGAAAATCTTTTAGATATAGCCGGATTGATGCTTAAAAAACTTCAGAAAAATCTGAAAGAGAAAGATATTGATTTAACAATTACGGAACCGTTAAAAGCGAAGATTGTTGAGTTGGGTTATGATCCGGTTTTTGGCGCAAGAGAAATGAGGAGAGTTATTCAAGATAAAGTGGAGAACTTAATTGCCACTGCTATGTTGTCTAATAAGATACAAAAAGGAGATAAGATTAAGATCGATAAAGAACTTAACTTAATCATTAATTAAATTAATAAATTTGCTTCGTAAATAATATGACAGATGAAATACAGGGGATGCCATCAATAACTCCAACTTCAGCGTCTAATTTTTCAAAGTTTTATTTTAAAAAGACGCGGGGTAATTTGGTCAAAACAGTCATCAGCGTTATTTTTATTTTGATAGTCGGAGGAGGTACAGTTTTAGCTACAAAAGCATGGGATCCTTTATGGAATCCTTTCCGAATGGATCCGGAGCGGGTTATGTCCGCAATGACAGACAAGACGAAGACGGTAAAAACCATTAGTTCCGATATAGCAGTTTCTTTGCAGAATCAAAAACAGGACTCTTTGGACGTAAAAATCTCGGCGAAAAATGACAGCAACAACAAAAAAACCACACTATCATTTGCCTTAGCCGTTAATCAATCAGGCATGTCGGCATCCGTATCTGGAGAGAGTATTATTATTGGAAGAGATGGATATGTAAAGCTTAATAACATTCCGCCTATTTTTTCTTCGTTGATTGGACAAGTTCAGGGCCAATGGTTTAAATACGGCCAGGAATCGGATATTAATGAAATAGACAATGGCGATACTGAACGTTTGCAAAGATTATTTATGGATAGTAAATGGTATATCGTTGAAAAAGAGCTTTCAGACGCAAGGATCGATAACGTGAAAACCTATCATTATCTAATTACTCTCAACCAGCCAGAGTTAAAAAAGGCATTTGCGGAGTTTGTAAAACAGTCCCAAGATGTGCCGGCGCAACCTGGCGCGTTTGGAAAAGTTGATTATGAAGAAATTGCTTCGTCGATTCTGGATGAGTTCTTTGAGAAAGCGGGAGATATAAAAGCTGAAATATGGATTGGGAAAAAGGATTATTATCTTTATAAAATTAAAGCGGAAAAAGAAATTGATTTGAAATCTTTAACTAAAAAGAGCGGCGACGCGGTCGCTTTCAGTATTGGTATTGATTTCTCTGATTTTAATAGGGAAATAAATATTGAAGCGCCAAAAAATTTCAAAGATTTTAAGGAACTGCAAAAAGGGAATCCTGCATTGCTTCCAATATTGTAGTAAGTTTTATATTGTAAAATATTTACTAATCAGCCCATTCGGGCTGATTTTATTTTTCTGCTCAATTGAGCCATGGAAAGGCGGTTGTTGATAAATTGTGTATAAATCTTTATTTTTGCCTTATTTGAAGATAAATAATTTTTTGTTGACGACTGGTATTGAGTAGGTTAAAGTGATGATAGATGGGTAATTGTGGATAACTATGGGGAAAACGATAGTTCTTTGGGGATAACTTGAGCGAATAATAACGAGCGAGCCCGAGCACGCAGTATTTTATAGATAATTATTTTCTTTTTTGCCATTACGATTATAAGTTATCGCAATCTATCTTAGGAGATGCGACTGTGTGCTCGGCGCCTCGCTGTATCCAGTATGTTTATAGGGGAATACTCTTATTCAATAGATGATAAAAAAAGATTGGCAATACCGCAGAAATTAAGACAGCTTTTGGGAAAAAAAGTAGTGATAACAAAAGGGTTGGATCAGTGTTTGTTTCTTTTTCCGGTGAAACAATGGGGGATTCTGGCTAAAAAATTAAGCCAACTTCCATTGTCGCAATCTGACGCGAGGGGCTTTGGAAGAATGACTTTGGCCGGAGCCATGGAAGCGAATGTTGATACTTTGGGAAGAATTTTAATCCCTGATTATTTAAAAGAATACGCTTATTTAAAGAAAAAAGTTATTATCGCTGGAATATACAACCGCATTGAGATTTGGGATGAAGTAAAATGGGGAGAGTATCGGGATAAAACAGAGAAAGAAGTAGGTGATATAGCGGAGCGTTTGAAAGAGTTAGGTATTTAAATACAGAAGAATGGAACATATTTCTGTTTTGAGAGAAGAAGTTCTACGGGCTTTAGATCCAAAGCCGAACGAAGATTTTATAGATTGTACCGTGAATGGCGGCGGCCACGCGAAAGCAATTTTAGAAAAAACGGCGCCATCGGGAAGATTATTGGGAATAGATTGGAACCAAAGAGTAATTGAAAATTGTAAATTGAAAATTGATAACTTTACAGAGAGAACAGTATTGATCTGTGATAACTTCGCGCACTTAGAGAAGATCGCTAAAAAAGAAGGATTTGGATCTGTTGACGGAATTTTATTCGATCTTGGCATATCTTCTTGGCACTTAGAAAGGAGCGGAAAAGGATTTTCTTTTCTGCGCGATGAACCATTGGATATGAGATACGGAGCGGAATATCAAATCTCAAACCTCAAAACTCAAAATTTTTTAACGGCGGAAAAGATTATTAATAAGTGGTCGGAGAAAGAGATTGAAAAAAATCTGCGGGAATACGGACAAGAGAAATTTTCCAAAACGATTGCCAGGAAAATCGTTCAAGCACGAGAAATAAAACCAATAGCAACCACTTTCCAGTTGGTAGATATTATCAAGCAGGCAATTCCGACAAGATACCAGCATCAAAGAATTCATTTTGCCACCAGAACATTTCAGGCGATTAGAATAGCGGTTAACGATGAATTAAACAATCTGAAAACGGCTTTGCCGCAAGCCGTAAATATTTTAAAAACGCAGGGGAGATTGGTTGTGATTTCTTTCCATTCCTTAGAAGACGGAATAGTGAAAAATTTTTTAAGGGATAGCGTTAAAAACGGTTTCCTGAAACCATTAAACGCAAAGCCAATGCTGGCTTCGAAAGCAGAATTAATGGCTAACAAGCGGGCAAGATCGGCTAAATTAAGGGCGGCGATAAAAATATAAAAAATTAAAAATATCCCGGTTTCATTTATGCATTAAGATATTAATGAAAATCGGGGAAAAAATTAAAAATAAGAAGATCGCAAAAATGAAAACAATAGCATTGCAATTCCCATTAGAGATTAATCAATTTCATCTAAGAATTAATTTGAAGGTTTTATGGATGTTCGTTATTCTTTTCGTATTGATTTTTGTCTTTCTTTCCGTCTTCCAAATTAATATGATGACCAGGGAAACATATTCTATACGTGATTACCAAAATAAAATTAGGGAGTTGTCTTTGGAAAACAAAGCGCTATCAATTAATCTCTCGCAGACAGATTCATTGGCGCGTTTTGAAATTTTGGTTCAGGGTTTAAATCTTGAAAAAGCGGACAGAGTGCAATATATCCAAGTTTTGGCTGGCCAAGTGGTTGCAAAGTAGCGATTTTATCGTTATTCTGTAAATTAATGAAGCACTGGCGAATTAATTTAGTGTTGGTTTTCTTTTCTTTACTGGGCATAGCTATTTTAGCTAAGCTCTTTTTTATTCAGATCATAGAAAACGGCTATTGGACGGCTTGGGCTCAAGGACAACAGAAAGTTTTCTCGCAGATTCAAGGGAATAGGGGCGATATTTTTATTGAAGATTCTTCCTCCATTAATAACTATTTTCCTTTAGCGATCAACAAAGAATGGGAATTTGTTTATATTTCTCCCAGAGAAATCGCTAATTCTCCGGAAAAAATTCCAGAATTAGTTGAAATCCTAAGCCAAATGTTAAACCTTGAAAAGGATATCGTAGAAGAGAGGGTTCAGAGGATGGATAGCGATTTTGAGATGATGAAAAATAAACTCACCAAAGATGAAGCGGATTTTTTCAAGAATTTAGATCTGCCCGGCATCTACGTCAAATCAGAGCCGGTTAGGTATTATCCTCGTGAGAGTTTTGCCGCTCAAGTGGTTGGTTTTTTGGGAGGAGAGATGACTGGCCAATACGGCATAGAAGGTTATTACGATGAAGAATTGAAAGGCGAGGAAGGTTTTCAGATGGGAGAAAGAAGCGTTTGGGGATTATTAAGAATGTTGAAAAAAACCTATCAAGAAGGCAGCGATATTGTTTTGACTCTGGATTACAATATCCAATTTATGGCCGAGAAATTACTAAAGGAAGCCGGAGAAAAATTAAGTTTTGAGGGCGCGCAAATCATAGTTGGAGATCCTCATACCGGCAAGATAATTGCCATCGCGGAATATCCGGATTTTGACCCTAATCAATATGCCAAAGAGTTGGACGCGGAAATTTTTCAGAATTCAGTTATCCAAAAAATCTTTGAGCCAGGGTCGGTATTTAAACCAATCACGATGGCAATGGCGTTAGATATGCAGAAAGTAACGCCACAAACAAAATATGTTGATACCGGTTCCTTGAAAATAGGCGGCCATACCATTCAGAATTTTGCTCGACGGGTTTGGGGAGAACGCACAATGACCGAAGTGCTCGAAAGATCAATTAATACCGGAGCTGTTTTTGTTGAAAGCCAGGTTGGGCATCAAAACTTTCTAAAATACGTTGAGAAATTCGGATTCTTCGATAAAACCGGCATTGACCTGCAAGGTGAAATTGCTTCAGATAGTCCGAATTTGAGGAGCGGGCGAGATATAAATTTCGCGACGGCTTCTTTTGGCCAAGGGATAGAAATTACCCCGATTCAATTATTCAGAGGTATTTCCGTAATCGCTAACGGCGGTAAATTGGTAAAACCATATTTAGTTTCTAAAATAATCAACGATAAAAAAATTGTGGATATTAAGCCCGAGGTTGAAAACGATTCGGTGATTTCACAGCAAGCCGCTAATCAGTTAACGACAATGATGGTGAATGTTGTTGAAAAAGGATACGGTAAAGAAGCGAGAATACCAGGTTATTACATAGCCGGAAAGACCGGCACGGCCCAAGTGCCTTGGTCGGCAATGGGAATTGACAGGGCAGGATATTCCGAAAAAACCATTCAATCGTTTGTCGGATTTGTTCCGGCATTTAATCCTCGGTTTTTAATTTTGGTAAAATTGGATAACCCGCAGGCAGAAACCGCCGAATATTCAGCCGCTCCTATTTTTAAAGATTTGGCAAAATACATTATTGATTTGTGGCAAATACCGCCGGACCATGAAATTGAATAAAAGGAACCGGGCTTGCCCCATTAGAATCCCGCGATGCTCATTATTTTCGCAAAGAACCTCAAGACGAAGTCGCCTTACGGCTTTTGTTCTTAGAGTATTGAATGTTCTTGGAGGGCTTCTAACGGGGCTTGTGTGGATTTCTTGCTTTGTTATAATTAATATAGCACTC
>MHUC01000037.1:2466-2741 GCA_001823315.1 Candidatus Wildermuthbacteria bacterium RIFCSPHIGHO2_12_FULL_40_12 | reverse complement strand
GAGTAAATTCATAAAGGAGGAGCAGCCTATGGGGCGCGCTCGAAGAAACGCACGAAAAGCAAGAAAGCCTTTCCTGCCCAATGCAAAAGGAAATGGTAAAAGAAAGGAGGTGACCGTGAGGGTCAAGAAGGTCTGCTCAAGCTGTGGCACTACGACCACTGATGCATACTGTAGGGTATGCGATAGACCTGGGACTCTTCAAAAAGTAGTGCCAAGAAAAAAGAATGACGGTGAGACGCGCAGGGCGAGAATTAGATAGGAGGTTATTTCGAGGG
>MHUC01000037.1:0-2435 GCA_001823315.1 Candidatus Wildermuthbacteria bacterium RIFCSPHIGHO2_12_FULL_40_12 | reverse complement strand
ATTGGCAGCTTTTTACTTTTACAAAATCCTGATTTTATGGTAATTATTAGGAGTTGACGGCTCATCATTCTATCCTTTTTAAGACCCTGTCATCTAGTGGTTTAGGATATATGGTTCTCATCCATATCACACGGGTTCGAATCCCGTCAGGGTCACTAATGGAAAGGCGGGATCACAACAGGTTCGAATCATCTATCCTAAAAAACGGCGCATTAACGCCGTTTTTTAGGCGTTTAGCATAGAATAAAACGTTTTCCCAAGGTACAATATAGCAATGATTCAAAACAATTGGCATAGTATTAGTTTCGATTTGGCCCTGAAAGAGCTGAATTCTAATCGCGATAAAGGATTGGCGGCGGCAGAAGTAAAAACGCGCCAGAAACAATATGGAAAGAATGGTCTTCCTGAAGCAAGGCCTTTATCCGGAATAATTTTGTTTCTGTCTCAATTCAAAAGTCCTTTAGTATATATATTATTATTGTCTGGCGTAATCACTCTGGCAATGCGTGAGTATTCGGAATCGGCAGTTATTTTCTTTATTGTGGTTATTAACGCGACAATCGGTTATTTTCAAGAACGTAAAACAGCAGAAATCCTCGGCGCTTTAAAGAAGTTGATCAAAATTAAAGCTCTGGTTGTAAGAAATGGCGAAGAAAGGATTGTGCCCCAGGAAGATTTGGTGCCAGGAGATATTATTCTGTTAAGTCCCGGAGATAAAGTGCCGGCAGACGCCAGAATTATTGAATCGCAAAACCTTCGGGTTAACGAATCAGTTCTAACCGGAGAGTGGTTAGCGGTCGCAAAGCAAAACAACGCGTTGTTGGTGAAAACCCCGATAGCGGATAGAAATAGTATGGTTTACATGGGAACGGTAACGGAAGAAGGGAAGACGGTGGCGGTGGTAACGGCAACAGGGTTGCAGACCGAGATAGGAAAATTGGCGTCGATAGTAAGGACGACCAGAGACGAGAAAACTCCCTATCAAAGAAAGATAGAAAATTTTAGTAAAATCATAGCCATAGTTGTTTTACTGGCCTGCCTTATTATTTTTATAGGCGGCGTGTTAAGCGGAGAAAATCCTTTTGATATATTTCTGACCGCGGTGTCCGTAGCCGTGGCCGCTATTCCTGAAGGCCTGCCGATTGCGGTGACCTTAGTTTTTGCTTTCGGCGTAAGGGAGCTCTTAAAAAAGAAGGGTTTGGTAAGACGATTGGTGGCTTCAGAAATTCTTGGCAGTACTTCTGTGATATGTACGGATAAAACAGGCACTCTAACCAAAGCCAAAATGGAACTAAAGGGCATTTACACCGGCGATGGAAAGTTTTTGGATAGAATCAACCAAACAGGAGGAGAACAGATTGGCTTGAAACTGGATTCGTCTCATGCTTTAGCTCTAAAAATTGCCTTATTGAGATCGGAAGCTTTTATCGAAAATTTTGAAGAACCGATGGAACAATGGGTTATGCGAGGACGTCCAACAGACAAGGCATTGTTCCTTGCGGCTACAGAAGCAGGCCTTGACAAAGAGGACATTCTAAAAGAAGAAAGATTGATTGGAGAGCTTTTATTCGATCCTCAATACAAGTATTCGGCAAGTTTGCATCGTTTGCCTGATAAATATGTCGCGTACATTATGGGTGCGCCAGAAAAGATTTTATCTATGTGTAAATTCGCTGACGGCAGCGGCACGACAGTCGGCTTCGATACGCAACATGAGAAAACGTTAAAAGAAAAATATTCCTTGTTTGCCTCTGAAGGATTCAGAGTGATATCGGTTGCTTATAAGGTAATTCCAGAGATAGATGCGATGGAGTTAAGCAAGTTGTCTTTAGAAGAGAATGATAAAGCGATTATCTACGAAAAGATATTAGATGGCGCGGTTTTTGCCGGATTTATTACTTTGCACGACCCAATCAGACAAAGCACCAGAGAGGCAATGCGAATTTGCCGTCAAGCCGGAATGAAACCTGTCATTATCACCGGGGATCATAAGTTCACTGCCAAAGCGGTTGCCAAAGAGCTGGACTTTAATATTAAGGAAGAAAATATCTTGGAAGGTAAAGATTTAGACGAAATGTCAGATGTTGAACTGGATAAGATTGTAAATAGAATTCATATTTACGCGAGATCCGAACCGCGTCATAAAATAAGGATTGTTTCGGCTTGGCAGAGAAAAGGAGAGGTTGTAGCTATGACAGGTGACGGAATCAACGACGCGCCTGCCTTGAAAAAGGCAAATATCGGAGTGGCTTTGGGATCGGGTACGGATGTCGCCAAAGAAGCGTCAGATTTGGTCCTGCTTGATGACAATTTTGAGATCATTATAGTTGCAATTGAGGAGGGCCGTAAAATCATAGACAATATCCGAAAAATTATCACTTATCTTCTTATTGGCGGTTTCACCGAAGTTCTTTTAATAGGCATGGCCTTGTTGT
>MHUC01000036.1:16715-18037 GCA_001823315.1 Candidatus Wildermuthbacteria bacterium RIFCSPHIGHO2_12_FULL_40_12 | reverse complement strand
CCCTTCCTGAATCACAAGACCGGTTCCATGCTCGGCATAATTAAGAACTTGCGGCTCCTCGTGAAGCCCCCGCCCAATGCCGTGGCCACAAAGATCGCGAACCACAGAAAACCCATTGTCTTCAACGTGTTTCTGGATAACGCTGCCAATATCTCCAAAATGGCCGCCGACCTTTACCTTTTTTATCCCTCTCTTAAGCGCTTCTTTGGTAACTTTTATGAGTTTTGCCGCGATCGGACTTATTCTTCCGACCGGCGCGGTAATCGCCATATCGGCATAAAAACCCTTATACAAAACTCCCAAATCCAAAGAAACGATATCTCCTTCTTTTAAAATCCTTTCAGATGGCGGACAGTGAACAACTTCGTCATTCACGGAAACGCAAAGACAAGCCGGAAAGACGCTGTTTGTATCTTTATCGTCTTTGTCTTGATAACCTTTAAACGCGCAGGCGGCTCCTAATTTTAAAATCAGGGCTTCAGCAGCCCTGTCTAATTCTTTTGTTGTTATTCCCGGTCGCACCATCTTTTCCAGTTCCTCCATAGCTTTAGCCAATATTTTCCCTCCCTTTGCCATAACCCTAATCTCTTTTTCGGTTTTAGTTCCGATATTCATTTTTAATTTTTTAGTTGTTATTTTGCACTTTTCGTTTTAAGTTTTTAGTTTCTTGAGGATGCTTTTGAAAACATTAACGACCGACTGCTCGCCATTTACCATTTTTACCTTCAATCCCTGTTCTTTGAATAAAGAAACCAATGGGACTGTTCTTTCTTCGTATTCAGCTATCCTGTTCTTTATAATTACTGGATTATCATCTTTTCGGGTTAGCAATTTTGAGCCGTCAAAAGGACACTTTTTCAAGTTTTTTGTTTCTTTAGTGAATAAAATAGAATGGCGAAGCAACTCGCAAGTTTTCCGGTGGGAATTTCTCCAAATCGTTTCTCTGGCGCTAAGCTTCAACAGAATAACACTGACATTCTTAACGCCGTATAATTTCTTTAAAACAGGCACTAATTGTTCTCCTTCGTATAAAGTTCGCGGGGAGCCGGAAAGCGCCGCGCCCTTGCCTTCCTTTCTTAATTCTTTGATTTTACCCTGAACCCAAAAATCAATTAAGGGAGGGCTCATTAAGGCACCCGAGTGCCTCAACTTTCTCTCATCGGTTAAAAAATATTTCCTTCCTCCGATTTTCACAAAATCACCATTCTTGATATTACTTAAATTAGCTTCAATAATTTTACTGGTTTCCAGGTGAAAAAGATTTAATCTTGCGGCCAACAACTCTGCCTGCGTCCCCTTGCCGGAACCCGGAGGACCCAACA
>MHUC01000036.1:11705-16603 GCA_001823315.1 Candidatus Wildermuthbacteria bacterium RIFCSPHIGHO2_12_FULL_40_12 | reverse complement strand
CCAAAAACAAGGCGCCAATCAGTAAAACCCTATTGAGGATATAGTATAAAAAGTTTGCCGTGGATGATCCGGGTCTTATCCCCGGCACAAATCCTCCCATCTTCTGCAGATTTGAAGATATGGTTTTGGGATCGAAGGTGACGGCGGTGTAAAAATAAGTGAACAGCACAACCAGAACGAAGTAAAAAATTCCGTATACCCATTGGTTCTGGAAAAAATTATTGACCGCCGTGAAGATATTGCCAACCACCCCGCCCTTACCAGCAAAAAAACTGGCTAACATTCCCGGAAAAAGTAAAATAGACAAAGCAAAAATAATAGGGATGACGCCGGCCGGGTTAATGCTTAAAGGCAAATAGGTGGAAACGCCGCCGTACATTTTCATTCCCCTTACCCTTTTGGCGTAGGAAACCGGAATGTTCCTTCTGGCTTCATTAACCAGCACCACCCCGGCAACGATGATTAAAGCGATGGCGAAAAATAACAAATAAGATGGTATTCTGGATGGATCGTAGGCAACAACGAATTGGCGAATGCTATTGGGAACATCTGAAACAATACCGGCAAAAATCAAAAGAGAAACGCCGTTCCCGATTCCTTTCTCCGTAATTAATTCTCCCAGCCACATCAAGAATACCGTGCCGGCCGTGGCGGTAAGCATAGAAGCCAAAAGAATAAAAAACGGCATTTCGTCTATAACATTCTGCCGTTGGAATAAAACCAGCATCGCGTAGGCCTGCATCATCGCCAAAGGAAACGTCAGCACTCTTCCGTATTGATTAATCTTGCGGCGTCCCTGTTCTCCTTCTTCTTTGTAGAGTTTTTCCAGCTGGGGAAAAATCATTGTTAAAAGCTGGATGATAATGGTGGCGGTGATATAAGGCCCCAATCCGAGCAAAATAATTGATAAATTATCCAAAGCGCCTCCCGTAAAAACATTAAGCAGACCGAAAACTTGGAAACTGTCGAAAAATTCCTTCATCTTTGAAGCATCAATACCGGGAATGGGTATATTAGCCATTATTCTAAAAACAACGAAGATACCCAAAACAAACAGGATTTTGTTTCTCAAGTCCCTTATCTTAAAAATCTGGATTATCTTTTGGAACCACATAATTTCAATCTCAAACGTCAAAATTCAAATCTCAAATTCTTTACTTTATTCGGCCGCCGGCTTTCTCAATAATCGTTTTTGCCCCTTGAGACAATACGCAATCTTGAATGCTTAAGGCCTTGGTTATACCGCCTTTTCCTAAAATTTTTATTGCCGGCATTTTGTTCTTGAATTTTTCTATCAAACCTTTTTCCAACAATGTCTTGGGCGAAACTTTTTCTCCTGTTTGAAACTTTTTCTCCAGATCCGCAGTATTGACTATCGCGAATTTGCCTTCTTGGGGTTTAAACCTATAACCCCTCAACTTGGGGTATCTTTTGATCAATTCTCTGACAATCGGCTGAAACTTCCTGCCAGCCCTGGATTTTTGCCCTTTCATTCCTCTTGAAGAATAAGTGCCGCGCTTTCCTCCTCGGCCAACCCTTTTGGATTTCCTATTTTTATGAATGGGTTTAAGTTGATGCAGCTGCATAAACGTTTTTTAAATTAAAAATATAAAAGTAAAAACTATGATTTTAAGCTAAAAGTTGCTTAAATTTCATCCAGTTTTTAACCTTTCGTTTTTGGTTTTTAGTTTGCGCAGGGCTTCAATTGCCGCCCTGGCATTGTTGAGCTTATTATTCGTTTTACCCAACACTTTTGAAGAAACGTTCTTAATGCCGGCCAAGTTGCAAATAACCCTGGCGGTCCCTCCCGCCACCAATCCCCGACCCTTTCCTTGGGGTCTAAACAAAATTTTAGCCGAACCGAATTTGGCGGAAACTTCGTGCGGAATAGTATCTTTCACCAAAGGCACCAAAATCAGATTTTTCTTCGACATCCTGGTAGCTTTATCTATGGCTTGCGCAACATCCAATCCTTTTGCTACTCCAACCCCAACCTTACCCGACTTATTGCCAACCACGACAACGGCCCTAAATCGAAACCGACGACCGCCAGCCGCCACTCTGGTAACGCGAGCCAGGTCTAAAAGCTTCGATTCAAATTCGGATTTCTTTTCGTTAGAAACAAACCTGTTTGTCTTTTCTTTTCCTCTAAACACTTTAATTTTTAATTAATCTTTTTAATTATGAAATGTAATTAGCCGTCTTGATTATGAAGCGTAATTGGCTTTTTAATCTTTAAAATTTCAATCCCCCGTCTCTGGCGCCCTCTGCCAATGCCTTTATTACTCCGTGATATTTGTATGCGCCGCGATCAAATGTCACCTCTTCTATCTTCTTAGCTAAAGATTTCTGGGCGATCAGCTTTCCGACAGCGTAAGCCAACAAAGAATTGTTGCTTTTTATGTTTTCTTTTTTTTCTACTCCTTTTTTCTGCAAAAAAAGCGCCGATTTCTTATCTACCTCCAAGTCGTTAGATGACGCTAATACGCTGGCATTGTCGCTACCAATCAATTGGACATAAATATGATTGTTAGAACGAAAGACGCAAAGGCGCGGCCTATCCGCAACGCCACGCGCCTTAGCTCTTACCCTTCTCTGTCTTCTTTGTTGTTGTCCTTGTTTGTTTATCATAAATAATAGGTTCGTTATCAATTCTATTTGGTAGCGACTGCCTTCTTGCCCGTCTTTCTTCTTACTATCTCTCCCAAATATCTTATCCCTTTCCCTTTGTAAGGTTCTGGCTTGCTGATTTTGCGTATATTGGCCGCGGTCTGGGTGACTAAGTTTTTATTAATCCCGGAAACGGTGATGATGTTTTTCTCAACCGTAAACTTTATGCCCATGGGAGCTTCAAACGGAACGGAATGAGAAAGACCTACATATAAGACCAATTTATCTCCTTCAAGCAACGCTCTGAAACCAATGCCTTCAATAGATAATTTTTTTTCATACCCCGCAGTCACCCCAATAACCATATTGCTAATCAAAGCCCTTGTCAAACCCCATAAGGCCTTGGTTTCTTTCGCCTCAATCTGGGGACTTAGAAGAATTTTCCCATCCGCAATAATCATTTTAATTTCCGGCCTAATCTCCATCTGCAGTTCTCCCTTGGGACCCCTCACGGTAACTCTCTGCCCAGCCAACTGGACATCTACGCCCTCTAAAATAGTAATTGATTTTTTGCCTATTCTGCTCATAAAACGTTGCTTGACAGTTTACCAGACGACGCAAATCATTTCGCCGCCCAATCCCGCCTTCTTAGCATCTTTATTGGTCATTAAGCCCTTAGGAGTAGAAATAACAGATATGCCGTACCCCTCTTTGACCTTTCTAATTTTTTTTGATCGAAAATAAATCCTCTGGCCGGGTTTGGATACCCTGGCGATATCGGAAATGACTGGCTTTTTATCTTCGTACTTTAGAGTTATCTCGAGTATTCTTTTGACCCCTCTTCCTTTTTTCTCCACCTCCTTAATAAACCCTTCTTTTTTAAGAATCTTGGCTATTTCATACTTTAAATTAGAAAATGGAATAACAACCGTCTCCTTTAAAACGGCTTGTGCGTTCTTGATGCTATTAAACATATCTGTGATTGTGTCTCTCATATACTTATTCTTCAACTGGCTTATGATGACCCTAAACTTGCTGCAGGATTACCAGGATGACTTTTTGATGCCGGGAATCAATCCCTGGTTTGCCATTTCTCTAAAACAAATACGGCATAATTCAAAATCGCGCATATAACCTTTTTTTCTGCCGCAACGAAAACAGCGTCGAGAGATACGACTCTTAAATTTAGGCTTTTTTAACGATTTTGCAATTTGAGCTTTAGTTGCCATATTATCCTTGGTCAAATTAAAAATTAAAATCGAAAAGCTAAAAAATAAAAATGATTTTTAAAAATTAAATTTTAGACCCTTCTTGGCCGTTTTTCATCTTTAATTTTTACTTTTTAATTTAACTCTTAATCGGAAACCCTAATAGTTTTAACAATTCTATCCCTTCCTCTTGCGTTTTAGCGTTAGTGGTGACTGTAACTTCCAAACCGAAAATATTTTTTACTTTCTCTGGCATTATTTCTGGGAAAATAATATGTTCTTTTATGCCATAGGTCAAGTTTCCTTTCTTGTCAAATGATTTCTGGTCGATACCGCGAAAATCTCTCATTCTTGGTAAAGCGATATTAACAAATCTTTCCAGGAAATCATACATTCTTGATTTCCTTAAAACAACGGCGGCTCCCAAGATCATCCCTTCTCTTACCTTGAATCCGGATATGGATTTTTTTGTTTTTTTTAAGACCGGATGCTGACCGACGATCATCCCTAAATCATTCAAAATGGCCTCGTAAATCGGTTTTTGTTCGGCAGGAGACTTGCCAGAAACGAGACGGCCGAAACCAGTATTCACAACTACCTTGACGATTTTGGGCACCGCCATCTTGCTTTTATAATGGAATTTCTCCGTCATTTTGGGAATCGCTTCTTTTTTGTATTTTTCTTGTATCGTTAACATAAATTACGATTGAGATTGACCGCACTTCCGGCATACTCTATATTTTTTCCCATCATCGGCGACAAGATAACCGATTCTAACCGCTTCTTTGCACTTCATGCAAATAACTTTAGCATTGGAAGCGTCAAAAGAAAAAGGCATCTCTACAATCTGTCCTTTTTCTCCAGATCGGCGCGGTCTAACGTGCTTTTTTCTTAAATTCACGCCCTCGACAACTATCCTGCGCGTTTTAGGAAAAACTTGCAAAACTTTCCCCTTTTTGCCTCTATCTTTTCCGGCAACAATTAGAACTGTGTCGTTTTTCTTAATTTTCATACAACGAATAATTGCGAATTTTAATCACGAATATTGACTAATACCCATTCGGGATAATTCGTTTTAGG
>MHUC01000036.1:256-11673 GCA_001823315.1 Candidatus Wildermuthbacteria bacterium RIFCSPHIGHO2_12_FULL_40_12 | reverse complement strand
CGGCTAAGGTTGCTATTTTATCAAATCCTTTATCTTTCAATTCTTTAGCTATCGGACCAAAGAGTCTGCCTCCCTTTGGCTCTTTGGTTTTACCGTCTAAAATTACGACGGCGTTGTCGTCAAATCGAACATATATGCCATTGGATCTGCGTAGAGATTTTTTCTGGCGAACTATTACCGCTCTCACCACTTCATGCTTCTTTACAATTTTTCTGGGATCCGCCTCTTTGACGGCGCCAACAATAATATCGCCTATGCGAGCGTAGCGGCGACGAGTACCTCCCAAAACCTTAAAACATTGCACGATTTTTGCGCCCGTATTATCCGCTACTTTTAACATTGTTCTTGGTTGGACCATAATCTTAGAATTTATAATTGAGAAAATAGAAATCAGAATGTTTCTATTTTCTATTTTCTATTTTCTTTATTACCCTCCACTTCTTATCCTTGCTGATCGGCTTACACTCTTCAATAACAACCGTATCGCCCACCTTATATTCTCTCTTTTCGTCATGGGCTTTGTACTTATTGTGAAACTTGTATCGTTTCTTGTATTTCGGGTGTATTTTTATCCTTTCCACGCGCACCACAACGGTCTTTTGCATTTTATCTGAAACGATTTTCCCTGTAAGTTGTCGCTTTGGCATTAATGATGAATAACAGCTAAACCATTCTAACTGTTATATTTTTTTATATTATCTATAGTATTATTATTTTTGAGTATCGTTAACGTTCTGGCTATATTTTTCCTTGTCTTTCTTATCTCTCGAACATTTTTTACTTTACCCGATGACAAATCAAAACGCAACAATCTCAATTTTTCTCTCTGTTCCTGAAGAACATTTTGCAATTCATTCTTGGATTTTTGCCGTAACTCGTTAACTTTCATAAAGCTGGAAAGGATTATTTTTTCACAAAACGCGTTTTAATAGGCAGTTTATCTGCCGCTTTACTCAAAGCATCCTTCGCTTCTGATTCTTTAATGCCTTCTAATTCAAAAAGTATTCTTCCTGGTTTTATTGGGAAGACGTAATGATCAACGCTTCCTTTGCCCCCTCCCATTGGCACTTCGGTGCCTTTCTTGGTTACGGGCTTATCCGGAAAAATCCTTATCCATAATTTCCCTCCTTTTTTTAAATACCGAATAATGGCTCTTCTGGCGGCTTCAATTTGACGAGCGCTAATCCAACGAGCCTCCAAGCTTTTCAACCCGAAAGCGCCAAATACTAATTCGGCGCCGCGCCTATCGATCCCTTTACTGCGTCCCTTTCGCCATTTGCGATGTTTTACTTTTTTGGGCATCAAAATGCTCATGTTTTTAGCTTTTTATATTTTTATTTCTCAAACTTCTCTCCCTTATATAGCCACACCTTAATCCCGACCGCGCCATAAGAGCAGTGGGCTTCGGCCTTGGCAAAATCAATGTCTGCCCGAATAGTTTGGAGCGGTAATTTTCCTTTTTTCAACCACTCCCTTCTGGCTATTGACGCTCCGTCCAATCTGCCAGATAGCTCTATTCTTGCTCCTTGAATGGTTTTATAAACGGCGATTTTATCCAGGGTCTGCTTCAGTACTCGGCGAAAAGGCATTCTTTTTTCAATCTGTTGGGCGATTAATTGCGCTATCAAAGAAGCGGAGGACCAAGGGTCTTTAATCTCTTTAACCTCAATCCTTAATTCTTTAATCGGCGAAGCGCTGTCTTTAATTTTCAAAAAGGATTCCAGTTTTTTCTTTAGTTCTTCGATGCCTCCGCCACCCCGTCCAATAATAAGACCCGGCCGGGCACTGGTAATAATAATATTCATTTTTTCGCGCAGTCCTTCAGTTTCAACTTTCTCAACCGCCATGTTGGCTAATTTCTCTTTCAAAAAATCTCTGATTTTCGAATCTATTTTAAGTTCCGCGGAAGGTTTCTTTCCGTAAAATCCCCTGAAACTCCAATCAGTTATTTCTTTTATTCTAAAGGCTTTTGGATTTACTTTGTGAGACATATAAATATTATCAAAAATCAAAACGCTTTTCTTCTAAACATCTTCTTAGCGTCTTGTTTTGAAACGGGCCTTGCTGTCTTGGAAGCTGATCGGAACCTTGGCCTTTGTTGCCTTGGCGTCCTTCCTGTTTCTTTATCTTTCGATTGATCCGCGGATAATTCAGCGGCCTTCTTGCTCCGTGACGACTTCTCGTCAATCTCTTGCAAGAACAAAGAAATATGAGAAGTTCTTTTCTGTATTCTCGCTGCGCTGCCTCTGGCTCTTGCGCGCCATTTCTTCCTTATTGGCCCACCGTCAATATCTATTTTGGCAATATAAAGGTTTGACTCATCTGTCTGAAAATTGTTTTTGGCGTTGGCAACGGCCGAATTCAAAAGCTGGAGTATTGGTTTGGCCGATCTCTTAACGACAAAACTCAACATTCTCCGTGCTTCTTTCGCCGATTTTCCCCTGATCAAATCTGCGACCAATCTCACTTTTCTGGGGGCAATATTAAGATAACGAAGACGAGCTATGGTTTTCATTTTTTAACTCACTTTTTTATATTTTCTGGAATCGGCGTTTCGACTTTCTTCTCCAATTCTTTTTGCATCTTGCCTCCGTGTCGGGAAAACTTGGTGGTCGGAGAAAATTCGCCCAAACGATGACCAACCATTTCTTCGGTTACCTTAACAACAATAAAATCTTTCCCATTATGAACACCGAAAGTAAACCCAATCATTTCAGGAGAAATAGTAGAACCTCTATACCATGTTTTAACGATTTCTTTTCCGCCTGGCTGTATTTTTTTTAGTTTAGCCAGTAATTTTTCCGCCACATAGGGCCCTTTTTTTATACTTCGCGCCATGTTTTTTGTTAATTCGTATTATTTATTTCTTCTTTCTCCTCTGCAAAATAAATTTGCTTGTCCATTTCTTTTTATCTCTGGTTTTAACTCCAAGGGCCGGTTTGCCCCAGGGCGTTTTTGGATGTTTCATGCCAATAGGCGATCTTCCTTCGCCGCCCCCATGTGGATGAGCCACCGGAGCCATTGCCGTGCCGCGGACAGTTGGCCTAATGCCCCTCCATCGTGATTTTCCCGCTTTCCCTAATTTAACATATCTTTTCTCCGGATAAGATACAGCTCCGATGGTGGCAAAACAATCTCCTGAAATTTTTCTTATTTCTCCGGAAGGCATTTTTAAGTGCGTGTAAACTCCTTCTTGCGCCAATACTTTCGCCGCCGTGCCAGCGCCTCTCACCATTTTGCCGCCTCTGCCCGGCTCAAACTCAATATTGCAAATATCTGAGCCGGAAGGGATATTTTTCAATTTCATCCTGTTACCAGTTTTAATATCAGCATTATCCGCAATAATAATTTCGTCTCCCACTTTTAAATCATGCGGCGCGATAATATATTTTTTATCTTTGTCTTGATACTCCAGAAGAGCAATAAAGCTGGTTCTGTTTGGATCTCTTTCTAAAGCTACCACCTTAGCCGGCACGTTAATTTTTGCTTGACCAAAGTCGATGACGCGATAATGCCTCTTGGCTCCGCCGCCTCTATGTCTAACCGTAATCCTGCCAGAGGAACCTCTGCCGCTTCTTTTTTTCAGGCGAACAAGTAATTTTTTCTCCGGCTTTTTTTTGGTTAATATTTTTTTCATCTTCTGTTGTCTATATATTGTAAGTTAGCGCGGCAATACCTCAATTTTCTGACCTTCTTTTATTTTAACGATGGCTTTGCGATAACCTTTTCGCCACCCCTTGTTCCTGCCGAATCTTCTTGCTTTTGGGGGAATTTTAACCATTCTCACTCCCACAACATTAACCCCATAAATCCCTTCAATAGTTTTTTTAACGTTAACCTTATTGGCTTTTAACCTAACGTTGAAAGTGTATTGATTTTTTTTCAACAGGTCCGTAGCTTTCTCGGTAATGTGCGGATGAAGCAATAAAGAATGGTCTCGAGAGAAAGATTTTTCTTGTCTGGTTTTTGACTGCGCCGTCGAAACCAATTGCTCTTGAGAATTTCCTGTTGATTCCGCTTTTGTTTTTAATCGCTTTACCGTTTTATTTTTCTTTTCTGGCGCTTTCTTTCTTTTTAATAAATTGATTAATGCCATAAGTTTTTACAAAATTTCTTTAATTACCTTGATGCTTTCTTTTGGCAGGATTAAATATTTGTAGCTCATCAAGTCCAAACAATTTAGATCTCTTGCCTGCATTGTTTTAAGATTGGGAAGATTTCTCAAAGCCAAAATGGCATTTTTCTCCAAGGAAGGCAGGGCGATTAAACAGGTTGATTTTTTAAGCGGAAGGCTTCTGATTACTGTTTCTGCCAGCTTTGTCTTGGGTTTAGCAATATTGAAATTATCTAACACAAACAATAAACCGTTTGCCGCTTTCGCCGATAAGACCATTTTCAACGCAGATCTCCTCATTTTTTTTGATATCTTTCTTCCAAACATCTTTTCTTTTGATGGGCCGAAAGTCACGCCACCTCCTTTCCACAACGGAGATCTGATGGAGCCGTGCCGCGCCCGACCAGTTCCTTTTTGTTTCCACGGTTTCTTTCCCCCGCCAGACACTTCGCTCCTGCCCTTGGTATGGGCAAGATTATTTCTCCTGTTCGCCATCTGGACAGTAACAACCTGATAAACCAAATCGGGACTCATTTTAATTTCGAATGTTTCCTTGGGCAAAATAACCGTACCCGCTTCTTTGCCATCTTGATTATAAACAATGGTTTTCATAGAAATCATCCTTTAATTTCAAGAAGCGTTCTACTTCTTCCCGGAACCGATCCTTTAATCACCAATAAATTATTTTTCGGATCAATTTTAATGATTTTCAGATTTTTCGTAGTGATTCTAACATTCCCCGTACGCCCTGGCATTTTCTTGCCTTTTACCACTCTTTGCGGAAAAGATGAGCCAATAGACCCTACTGTCCTTTCTTCGTGTTTCGTGCCGTGAGTGGCTGGTCGCCCGGAAAAACCCCACTTCTTAACGGCGCCGGCAAATCCTTTTCCTTTAGATACCCCTGCAATCTTAACGATAGCGCCCTCCTGAAAAACAGAAACATCTGTTATGTCGCCTATCTTATGGTTGACAACCTCTACGCCGTTACTAAATTCTTTGACGTACCTATACGGCGTTTTCCTTTTGGATTTCCCGATTTTTCGGTCTTTGAGTTTTTGGAATCCGACCTGAATCGCATCGTAACCATCTTGGTCTTTTGTTTTGACTTGAGTTGTTTCGCAAGGACCCGCCTCAATCAAAGTAACGGGAATTTCATTACCCTTTTCATCAAACACTTGGGACATTCCGATTTTTAATCCTAATATAAATTTCATAATCTTTCTTGGAACTTAAAAGCTGGGCACTAGCCCAGCCGCCCATTTCAATCTAGACTAGTATCGCGATAACATTAATAATTGTTATTGGCTCCAATTTTCATCTTCTTAAAAAAGAATACTACATCTTAATTTCGATATCCACGCCGGCGGGCAATGTCAGCTCCATTAAAGCGTCAATCACTTTAGGGTTTGGGTTAATGATGTCTATAATCCTTTTATGAACTCTCATCTCAAATTGCTCTCTCGCGTCTTTATGGACAAAAGAGGACCGGTTAACCGTATACTTGCGGATTTCGTTGGGCAGAGGAATCGGCCCCTGAAACTCAACCCCGTAGCGAGAAGCTGTTTCAATAATCTCTTTTGCGGAATTATCAATTACTTTATGGTCATAGGCCCTAAGCTTTATCCTAAGCTTGGGCTTGACCTCTATTTCTTGTGCGGCTTTTTTGGCTGACATCTTAAAAGAACAATTGAACCGTATTGTTTTTTACGAAAGGACTGGCCTTTCATTCTCGCAATACGGTTGATTAATGTTATCTTTGTATTCCTGTTGTTTACTTTACTATCTTAATCACTACTCCTGCGCCGACGGTCTTCCCGCCCTCCCTAATAGCGAACCTTTGCTTCTCTTCCAGGGCAATAGGAACAATCAGCTTAATTTTCAAATTGACTGTATCTCCGGGCATAACCATCTCTGTGCCTTCTGGTAAAACTACGTCGCCAGTTACATCGGTTGTCCTGAAATAGAATTGGGGCTTATATCCCGTAAAGAAAGGGGTGTGTCTTCCACCTTCTTCTTTGGCTAAGATATACACTTCGGATTCATATTCCGTGTGCGGCGTAATACTGCCTGACTTTGCCAAAACTTGTCCTCTCTCCACGTCTTCTTTTTTCAGCCCTCTCAATAATATTCCGACATTGTCTCCGGCGCGCCCTTCATCAAGTATCTTATTAAACATTTCGGCGCTTATAACCGTTGTCTTGGCAGTTGGCTTTAAACCGACTAATTCTACTTCTTCATTGGCTTTGACAATGCCTCTTTCTATCCTGCCCGTGGCAACTGTGCCCCTTCCCTCAATGGAAAAGACGTCTTCTACGGCCATAAGGAAAGGTTTATCGGTTTCCCTGACGGGATCTGGAATATGTTCGTCAACGGCATTCAATAATTCCAAAATCGGCTTAGCGGCTTCGTCATCGGCTGACTTTGTTTCAAGCGCTTTAACTGCTGATCCGCGGATAATAGGAATTGTATCTCCCGGGAAATTATACTTCTTAAGTAATTCTCTAACTTCGCTCTCAACTAAATTAATAATTTCGGGATCGTCCACCATGTCGCATTTGTTCAAAAACACAACGATCGCTGGCAGTCCTACCTGTCGCGCCAGAAGAATATGCTCTCTTGTCTGGGGCATAGGACCGTCGGGAGCTGAAACAACCAAAATAGCGCCGTCCATTTGAGCCGCTCCGGTAATCATGTTTTTAATATAGTCGGCGTGTCCCGGACAATCAATATGAGCGTAATGCCTCTTCTCGGTTTCATACTCTAAGTGCGAAATGGAAATCGTCAGCCCCCTCGCCTTTTCTTCGGGAGCCGCGTCAATTTGATCAACGCTTTTTTGGCCGCTGGTATTCATTCCCTTCATGCTCAAAACATGAAGAATGGCGGCGGTCAAACTGGTTTTCCCATGATCAACATGACCAATTGTTCCGATATTGATATGGGGTTTTACTCTTTCGAATTTTCCTTTTTCTGCCATAGTTTATCGTGAAACATGAATCTTGAAGCATGAAACGTAATCAAGGTTTCGCGTTTCAAGTTACAAGTTTCAAGAGTTTTATTTATATCTTGATTATATTTATTATTCTATATTGTTCAAGAAAAATGTCAATCAATTATTTACCCTTTCCTTCAACGATCGCCTGAACGATATTCTGGGGAACCTCTTCGTAATGGTCAAATTCCATTGTAAAGGTTCCGCGTCCTTCGGTCAAGGACCTTAGAGCGGTGGCATAACCAAACATTTCGGCTAACGGCACTTGGGCTGAAACAACTTTCATATTTATCCTGTCGTTTGTTTCTTCTATTTTACCCCTTCGAGAAGCTAAATCCCCAATGGCGTCGCCAAAAAAATCAGCGGGCACCACCACCTCCATTTTCATTACCGGTTCCAGCAATATCAACTTGGCTTTTCTTACCGCTTCCTGCAAAGCCATGGATCCGGCAATCTTAAAAGCAACTTCCGAAGAATCAACTTCGTGGAAAGAACCGTCATACAGAGCTACTTCAATATCAACCAATGGATAGCCCGCCAAAACGCCTTTACCCATTGCTTCTTTAATCCCTTTTTCAGTCGCCGGAATAAATTCGCGCGGTATAACTCCTCCTTTGATTTCGTCAACGAACTCAAAACCGCTTCCCCTTTCTTTTGGCGTCACTCTTAAGAGCACGTGGCCATATTGCCCTCGGCCACCCGACTGCCTGATATATTTTCCTTCGGCCTCTGCTTCTTGCTTGATCGTTTCCTTGTAGGCAACCTGCGGTTTCCCGACGTTTCCCTCTACTTTAAATTCCCGTCGCATCCTATCGGTGATAATTTCCAGATGAAGCTCTCCCATGCCAGAGATAATCGTCTCTCCGGTTTCCAGATCTGTATTGGTCCTAAAAGTAGGATCTTCTTCGGTCAACTTTCTTAAAGCCAAACTCATTTTTTCCTGGTCCGCCTTAGTTTTTGGCTCTATTTTAATAGATATAACCGGTTCCGGAAAACTAATTTTCTCCAACAAGATAATATCATTTTCGTCGCACAAAGTGTGGCCCGTAGAAGTATCTTTCAAGCCAACCGTTGCTACAATGTCACCAGTAAACACTTCTTTCACTTCGTCTCGACCCGCGGCGTGCATCCTTAAAATACGACCTATCCTTTCTTTGGCGCCGGTCGTTGAATTCAATACATAGGAACCGCTCTCCAAAACTCCGGAATAAACCCTAAAATAAGTTAGGGTACCAACGTAAGGGTCAGTGGCAACCTTAAAGGCCAGCGCCGAAAATGGACTCTGGTCATTGGCTTCTCTCTCAACCTCTTCACCGGTTTTGGGATTGGTCCCTTTAATAGCGGGAAGTTCTGTCGGAGCTGGCAAATAATAACAAACCGCGTCCAGCAATGACTGCACTCCCTTATTTTTCAAGGCGGAACCGCACAACACCGGAACCAACCTATAGTTAATAACCGCCTTCCTTAGAACCTCCTTAAGCGATTGAACGGAAATTTCTTCCTTGGCCAAATATTTTTCCAGAAGCGTTTCATCTTCGCTAACAATCTTTTCTATCATTTTTGCCCTCCATTCTTTGGCTTTCTCCAGCAGATCGGCCGGGATGTCTTCCATTTCAACCGTCTGTCCAAAATCTCCTTTGAATCTTAACGCTTTCATTTCTAAAAGGTCAATTAAGCCCTCGAGATTTTCTTCTTGTCCGATTGGTAACTGAAGAGCGACGGCGTTAGGAGATAATTTTTGAAAAATAGAATCTAAGCTTTTTTCAAAAGAAGCGCCCATCCTGTCCAACTTATTGATAAAACAAATTCGGGGGACTTTATATTTGTCGGCTTGATGCCAAACGGTTTCCGATTGCGGCTCCACCCCGGAAACTCCGTCAAATACCACCACCGCACCATCCAACACCCTCAAAGACCTCTGAACTTCAGCCGTAAAATCAATGTGTCCGGGAGTATCAATGATATTTATCTGATATTCATTTTCCTTTTTTCTTTCCACTCCTTGAGGCGTCCAAAAACAGGTAGTGGCGGCGGCAGTAATAGTAATACCCCTTTCTCTTTCTTGTTCCATCCAATCCATTATTGCCTGACCTTCGTGCACCTCGCCGATTTTATGAGAAACACCGGTATAAAAAAGCACCCTCTCCGAAACAGTGGTTTTGCCAGCGTCGATATGAGCGATAATCCCTATGTCTCTGTATTTTTCTATTGGATAAATGCGCGGCATAATAAAAAATTCAAGATGCAAAAATTAAAAGTCAAAATTACAATTCAAAATTAAAAATTACTTCTCAAAAAAATAAATATATAAAAATGAAAATAAAAGAGCTAGTAATGGAACAAGCCAAACTGCTATTTTAAACCCTTTACTATATCCTCCTCGCTGTTTACGTTCTTCCTGAAGACGTTTCCAAAGTTCGGATAAAATTAGTCCTTTCTATAATTGCAAAAATTTTAAACTATAATTTTTTATGATATTCCCTAAACGCTCTCAAGCAAGGGAATAAACTTTTGGGGCAACCCGCAAAAACTTCCAAACGAGGCAACAAATTTTAAAGCAACTTTCGCAGTTCCGTCGGCACGGTCCGAGCACATAACATTTTATGTGCTCGGCGACGGAACGAGAATGTAGATAGTCAAATCTCGCTGGGATTTGAACTATCGGTACTTTAAAATTTCGTTGCCGAGCGCCCTCACCAGCCAAAATGCGCAAAAGCCCTGTTGGCTTCAGCCATACGATGAGCGTTTTCTTTCTTCTTCACAGCGGTGCCCGTATTGTTTGAAGCATCAATCAATTCTTGCAGTAACCTTTCTCTCATCGGCTTTCCTTTTCTCGACCGAGCGGCCTCAATGATCCAGCGCATTGCCAACGTCAGCTTCCTTTCTCCTTTTACTTCTCTTGGCACCTGATAAGTGGCGCCGCCAACTCTCCTGGGCTTCACTTCCAGCAAAGGAGAAACGTTCTGTAAAGCCAAATCAAAAACCTCCAACGGGTTTTTCTTGGTCTTGTCTTTGATTGCGTCAAAGGTATTATAAACAATCTTCCTCGCAATCGTCTTTTTCCCTCTTCTCATTATATAATTAACAAATTTTTCCACCACGACGTTCTCGTAAAGAGGATCGGGCTGTATCTCTTTTCTTGCTTTTCTTTTTTTTGCCATATTCCAAAGTAAAATCTTAAAAGTAAAAATTAAAAACAATTAAGAATTTGGGGTTATATAAATTTTAATCATAAATTACGGTTTTTCCTTCTTCGTTTTAGATTGGCGCGGAGCGCGATCACTTTGCTTTTTTGGTTCCGTATTTGCTTCTTTCCTGTTTCCTGCCTTCCACGCCGCCGGTATCCAAGACGCCCCTCACAATATGGTATCTTACCCCAGGCAAATCTTTCACCCTGCCCGACCTAATCAAAACTATCGAGTGTTCTTGCAAATTATGTCCTTCGCCGGGGATATAAGCGGTAACCTCCATACCATTGGTCAATCTGACTCTGGCGACTTTTCTTAGGGCGGAGTTTGGTTTCTTAGGGGTCGCCGTAAAAACTTTAACGCAAACTCCTTTCTTAAACGGAGAAAAATACGACTTTGGCCTGTTCTTTAAAACATTGAACCCAAACGCCAAAGCCGGCGTTTTGCTGCGCTTAATCGCTTTTTTTCTTCCTTTTCTAACTAACTGATTGATAGTGGGCATGTTTCAAATTAAAAACGAAAAAGTAAAAACAAATCTAATTAATGGGTTGAGGTGTTTATCCTCGCGTGAAATAAATCAAAGCGCTGGCCCGGTGGAACAATTTCGAACAAATTATTTCTGGGCAACGCCCATTCGAAATTCTTCTGCTGGGCTTAGCGCTCTTCCTAAAATTAGCAAATAATTTCTGCGCTGTCAATAAACTTAGAAACCTCGACTTTTAACGGTCAACTTATTCAAACAACAATCTCAATGATAACAAGGCGCCGATGCCAAGCAAAAATACGATAAAGTTAATAAACGGCACTTTGGTTTTCTCTTTAATCTCCGGTATCAAGTCGGAAGCCGCAATATATATGAAAGAACCAGCGGCAATCGGCAAAAGAACCGCGATGGACGATTCTACTTTTTCCAAAACTAAAAATCCAATAATGCCTCCTAAAACAGCGACAACGGCTGACAAAAAATTTAAAAGAAGCGCTCTTTCTTTTTTGAAGCCCGCGTAAACCAACGCTCCAAAATCTCCCAGTTCCTGCGGGACTTCGTGCAGTATCACAGCCAATGTTGTCGCAATGCCCACCGAAACATTCGCTCCGAATGAAGCCGCGATAATCAAACCGTCAATAA
>MHUC01000036.1:0-154 GCA_001823315.1 Candidatus Wildermuthbacteria bacterium RIFCSPHIGHO2_12_FULL_40_12 | reverse complement strand
ATTTTGTTGAGGACCCGACCGCTTAAATAGAGCATCAGGGCGCCGACAAAGGAAACCAAACTCACCAATAAAGTGCTTATTAAGATATAAGACAAGGTATTCATAAAAGTTTACTCTTGGAGGGTTTTAACACTTTTTCTTTGGCTATTCTCAA
>MHUC01000035.1 GCA_001823315.1 Candidatus Wildermuthbacteria bacterium RIFCSPHIGHO2_12_FULL_40_12 | reverse complement strand
CCTTCTTTAACCAACTGCGGGGCTGTAGCAGCTGCATCAACCAAATCCTTAGCTTCTTTTAATCCTTTCTGCGTAATATCTCTAACAATCTTAATCACTTCAATCTTTTTTTCGCCAACACCCTTTAGTTCAATATTGAACGATGTTTTTTCTTCTGCCCCTCCTGCAGCTTCTCCCGAACCTGCTGCCGAAGCCGCCACAACCATCATTGGAGACGCAGCCGATACGCCAAATTTTTCTTCCAAAACTTTTACTAATTCCGACAGATCCAAAACGGATAATTTCTCAATCTTCTCCACGAGATCTTTAAATTTTTCGGGCACTTCTATTTCTTCGTTGGTTTTTTCCTTAGTCATAACTTTAATTTTCAATTAATTTTTAATGATTAAGTTTAATAATTGAAAATTGATAATTGATAATTTAAGCTTTGACTTGTTTCAAAACTTGTATCAGACCTTTAATGTTTCCTTGTAAAACATTGATAAAACTCGACATTGGTAAAGCGATCGAACGAACTAACATAGACAATAACTCTTCTTTGGTTGGCAGTTGAGCCAACGCAATAATATTATCGGACCCTCTCAATTCCCCATCTAAAAATCCTCCTAAAATCTTAAAATTCGGATTGCTTTTCGAAAATTGATAAAGAATCTTAGCTGTCCCCAGTTGATCTTTATATCCTAAAATAAAAGCTATTTCTCCTTTCAGCTTCTTAGTATCTATTTCCATTCCTGATTTTTGAAAAGCGATTCTGGCTAAGGTTTTTTTAACCACCTTTAACTCGCCTTCTTCCTTCTTAATCTTTTTCCTTAAATCGGAAAGTTCCTTAACTTTGACTCCTGTGAAATCGGCGAAAACAACTATCTTTTGTTTCGCTATTTTCTCTCCCAGCTCTTGGATTATTTCCCTTTTTTTATCTTTTGTGATTGGCATTTTAACTAATTACGCTAATTTTACTAATAATCGACTAATAAAAATTAGAAAAGATTAATCGCTACACCCGCGCCTTCGACAGGATTTCGCTGTTTTTCTTTTTCGCTTTGGGAAAAAGAAAAAATCTGCTTTCCGCAGATGTTCACCCTTCAAAACCCTGTCTCAGGGTTGACTCTAAGCGAGTCGAAGAGTCAAAAACAGCTTTTAAAGCCATCCTCGGCAGGTCTTATGTCTCCACCAATTTACACTTACGAAAGTTGCTAATCATCGCGAATAAATACTATTGAATATTGGTAAGAATTAGCGTTTATCGGTGGTTTGCCTGCGTTCTACGGATATTTACTTTCTATCAAAAACAGATTATTATGTCAACCCCGTTAGAAACCTTACCAGAGGATTTGTTAATCGCAGGACAAAAGCCGCTAAGGCGACTTCGTCTCGGACTCTCTGCGCGCGCAACGATCATCGCGGGTTTCTAACGGGGTCAACGCCCATCAAAAAATCAAGGGAAACATTGTTGGAATAAAAACACCCCGCCCTCTATGCTCAATGTATTTTATTTCACAAACACGGAGCTTAGAGGGCGGGGCTGAGAAGAATCTACTTCTTCTTCTTTTTCTTTTTTGCCATTTCAAGTTGATACCCAAGCATCTCTTATCAATTCCAACTCTTTCCTTCTAAGAAAACCTACTTGGGCAAATTATTTTTAAGATATGTCTTGGCAAATAGTCGACCACTATTTGTGAAACACTTAGATTATTTCATTTTTTCACTTCAAGAAAGTTTGTCAAGTGTGGAAAACTAAAAAAACAGGATTTTATTAAAAAATTTTCAGATTATTTGGATTTCTTCTTCCAGAACTAAATTAAATTTATTTTTTACCGTATCTTTTACAATTTTAATCAGTTTTTTAACGTCGCTGGCCTTAGCTCCGCCCAAATTGACAATATAATTTGAATGTTTTTTTGAAATTTGAGCATTGCCGACTCTTTTTCCTGATAAACCGGCTTCCAAGATGACAAGGGCGGTGGGAATAATAGGAAAAGGGTCTTTTTTCACGACACTTAAAAAACGTTTCTTTATTGCTTTTGGAGCTTTTTTAAAATCGCAGTTTTTGAAAATACTGCCAGCATTAGGATAGTTCAAAGGATGCTTTGTTCTGCGGTAAATAATATGGGATTTCGCAACTTTTGAAAGTTTATTTCTATCTCCTTTTTGAAATTTGATAATAACGGATAAAATAATAAAGCTTTTTTTCTTAAAGATTGAAGACCGATAACTAAATGCGCAATTTTTATTGGAAAACTTTCTTACTTTATTTCGGTTATCCAGAAACTCAACTTCTACAACGTTATCTTTTATTTCACCGCCGAAAGCTCCGGCATTTCCTCTTATGGCTCCACCTAAAGTACCGGGCAATCCTCCGGCCCATTCAAGACCCGACAATCCTCTTTTGACGGACTCTTTGACCAAAACCGACACCGCAACGCCGCTGTCGGCGCAGATTTTTTGATGCTCAATCTTGTATTGATTATTTCGCGCTTTAATAACCAATCCTTGGAAACCAGAATCAGATACCAAGAGGTTGCTGCCATCTCCTAAAATAAAAAAAGGAATTTTCAATTCCCTTGCCGCTATCACCGCTCTAACCAAGTCGTCGCTGTTTTTGGCGATAAAAAAATATTCAGCAAAACCGCCGACCCTAAAAGTGGTGTGCTTTTTTAACAAGACACTCCTTTGTGTTTCTGGAAGGAGATTCTCAATTTTTTTTGGTTTTTTTTTCTTCTGCGCTGATTTTGCCATCCGGATGGACGGGAGAGTGTACTCCTATTCTAAGTCTTTAGTGAGTGCTGCCCACGTCCAATCGTAATTATATAAAAAAACTCCTAAAAAGCAAAATGCCTTGCTTTCGCAAGGCATTCTGCCGACTTAGATGGAGCCCCTTGATTTCTCTTGGGATGCACCCACTATCTTGATCTTAGCAAATTGTAATAATTTTGTCAATAGTTTATCCTGCTTTATAGCTTGGCACAATGGACTGCAATGCCTTTTGTATTTTTTCTTTATCTGACGAATCTAATAACTCCCTTAACGTTTTTAAGCTTGTATCCAGCTGGTTTCTATTAATCGGAGAAAGTTTAGCGATAAAAATCTTCTGATGGCGCGTGGCGACCGATCCTTCCTCGGCGTTAAGAATCTCTTCAAACAATTTTTCTCCTGGCCGAGGACGAGTAAACACAATAGGTATGTCTTTATCCGGTTCCAACCCCGAAAGACGAATCATCTCTTTTGCTAACTCTAAAATCCTAATCGGTTTTCCCATGTCTAAAACGAATACTTCTCCTCCCTGCCCCATTGCACCTGCCTGCATCACCAAAGAACACGCTTCCGAATTAACCATAAAATATCTTCTCATCTCCGGATGGGTAATCGTAACCGCTTCCCTCTTTTTTATTTGTTCCCTGAAGATAGGAATAACACTGCCGCGGCTATCCAAAACATTTCCAAATCTCACAGAAACAAATTTTGTTTTGCCTGTTTCGTTGCAATATTGGCAAAGCATCTCCCCTATTCTCTTGGTTGCGCCCATTACGGACGTTGGATTGATCGCTTTGTCAGTAGAAACAAAAACAAATTTGTCGGCTTCGTATTTTAACGCGGCGTCGGCAATGATTTTTGTGCCAAAGATATTGTTCTTTACGGCTTCGTCAGGATTCTCTTCCATTATTGGAACGTGTTTGTATGCCGCCGCGTGGAAAACGATATTTGGCCGAAATGTTTTGAAAATACGATCTACCTTTTCTTCGTCTTGAATATCAGCCACAACGGTCATTGTTTTCAAGTGCGGATATTTATCGGTAAAATCTTCCGCCAAGTTGAAAATTCCCGTTTCTTCTTGGTCTAAGGCGATCAAAAAAGAAGGATTGAATTTAGCTACCTGATGGCAAAGTTCGGAACCTATGGAACCCGCGGCTCCGGTTATCAAAACGGTTTTCTGGCTGATAAAATTACGGATTAAATCAACGTCTAACAAGACCTGTTCTCGTCCCAATAAATCTTGAACCTGAATTTCTCTAAGATCGCCAACCGTCAAACCGTCAACCATTTCAATTAAAGGAAGATATTTAATCTTTTTAATTCCCGCTTCCCTGCCTTTTACCACCGCCCTTTTGATCACCCTTGGATCTGACGAAGGCAAAGCAATGATTAATTGTTCTACCCGGTAATTCCTTACAACTTGAGGAATATCGTCAATCTTGCCCAATACCTTAACGCCATGAATAATATCTTCTCTTTTATGGTGATCTTCATCTATGAGGCCTATTGGCAAATAAGGACTGTCTTTTGAATGGAGGATAGTCCTTAGTATTTGTTCTCCGGCATCACTTATGCCCACAATCAATGTCCTCCCTTTGCCTTCCAATGTCGGCTTATTTAATAATTGCAAATAAATTCTCTTGGCAAAACGAATTATCCCGGCGAAAATAAAAATTAAAATAAAACTAATAAACGCGGTGGAGCGCGGAAAAGAGAAAAAGACAAAGTGATCTCTAATGATCGAGACGATTGCCAGAAAAAAAACGAAAGACAGGGTGGTTGCCTTGGTCAACGACATTAAATCCACTGTGCTGACGTAGGACCAAGAAAAAGAATAAAGCTTGAAATGATTAAATAAATAAACATAAATAAATGAAGCCAATATCGCGGCCCTGAAAATATTCTGGAATTGATCCGCAGGAATGGTGCCCTCAAATCTTAGAAAAAAAGCCAGATAAAAAGCAAGTCCGATTGCGACGATATCGGCTAAGAAGAAAAGAGATTTTCTGATAATCCTTACAAAATCAAACATTATGCAGAATAGAATTTTTTGACGCGCTGAATCACGTAATCCACCTCTTCGTTGGTAAGTTCGGGATAAATCGGCAGACGCGCTTGTTCCGTCGCTAATTTCTCTGTAACTGGTAAATTGAAATGTTCCAATCCTAATCCTTTGAGTTTATGATTGGGCGTTGTGTCCCGAATAAGCAACTCTACCCCTTCCTCTTGCATAAAATCGCGGAACGCTTCCCTGTCTTTTGGTCTAACGATAAATTCCTGCCAAGTTTCCCCTTCTTTTCTGCTCGGCAAATCGATTGGCAGGCCTTCTAATTCGGCAAGATATTTCTCCGCAATTTCCTTTCTTCTATTAATAATCCAGTCAATATATTTTATCTTTACATTTAAAACAGCTGCTTGGATGTTATCCATTCTGGTATTATGTCCCCAATCCATAACTTCAGGGTGCGGCAATTGCACTCCCAAAAGAGCGTTTTGTGTAATGTTCCAGTGATTACGAAGGAGCAATAATTTTTCGTAGATTTCTTTATTATTGGTGACTATCGCTCCGGCATCGCCATAAGCGCCGAGCAGTTTCGGCGAAATAAAACTGAAGCAACCGGTATCCCCAAAGGTACCTGCCATCTTGCCGTCCTGTCGGCTTCCCAGTGCCTGGCAAGCGTCTTCAATAACTTTCAAGTTGCGCTCTTCTGCAATCCTCATAATTTCTTTCATGTCGCAAACGGCGCCGGACAAATGCACTGGCAAAATAGCTTTGGTCTTCTCCGTAATCGCTGGCTCAATCTGGCTAACATCCATTACGCAATCGTCTTCCTTAACGTCAATTAGGACAGGTTTTGCTCCAACGTGAACGGTTTCCTGAAACGGAGCTATGAAAGTATGCGAAACACAAATTACTTCGTCGCCCTGCCCAATCCCTAATACCTCGTGGGAAAGCATTAAAGCATCTGTTCCAGAGTTTACGCCAACAGCGTATTTGGCTCCTGTGTAATCGGCGAGATTCTTCTCGAACTTATCCAAATCCTCCCTCATAATAAAATCCCCTCTTTCAAGACAACTCGTAATGGCGCCTAAAATTTCCTCTTTATGCATCTCGTAAAAACGCCTATAAGACGCGTTGATAAAATTAATCTTGTATTCTTTTGCCATAAGGGTTTAGGTGTTTATTCGTTAATATGAGTACATATTAGCGCAAATTAGCGGCATTGAAAAGCCCGGTACAATTCCAAAATAAGAAAAATTTATGTATTATGGATATATGATAAAGACATCAAAAATACAAAAGATAGAAACGCTACTGGACCGAGGCGACTCAAAATACCTTGAAAATGGAGTTTGCGTAAAAGAGGACGGACATTCTACGATTTTAGCCGTTTGCGATTCTTTCAGTAAGCCCTACGACGACAAGAACAACCCCATTGTGCTTTTTGGAGAGTTAAGTAGTGGCGAAATAGTGAAAAATATCTTTTACAGAGCAATTGAAAAAAGCCACATAAAAGATTCTTTATTAAGCATAGTTAAGGAAGCCGATAATCAAATCAAGGAATTCCAAAAAAGAGCAGGATTCCCTTTTCGATCCGACAGTTTGGCTGGTTTAGTTTTTGCCATTGCGAAAATCAGCCAAGAAAAAATTGAAATAATCCAAGGTGGAGATTGCATTGCTCTCTGGAAGAACAAAAATGGTTCAATCGAATTTACGCCAAATATCGTTTTAGCGGCTTCAAAATTCGTAAGGAAAGCATTCAGCGATTTATTGCAAGAATGCAACGGAGACAGAAACGCGGCTCGCGCAAAATTCACGCCGATTTTAATGGGAGAAAGAATGCAAGGCGTAAACCAGAACCACAAAACAGCTTATCCTATAATGAATGGACAACTAAATATAAAATTGTGTTTCCAAAAAACTATAGATACAAACAATGTAAAAACGCTCATACTTTTTGCTGACGGCTTAATCCCCTTTCAATGGCTTGAAAACAAAACCAGAATGAAGGAACTTGTAAAAAATATAGAAAAAGGCGGCCTGGATTACCAATTACAAATTACCAGAAAAGAACAACTGGCCGGGAAAACAAAAAAAGATACAGCGCGATTCCCAGAATCTGCCGCCGTTACGGCTTATTTTGGCTAATATTATGCCTTGGTATATATACTCTATATTGTCATCCCTATTTTTCGCGGGAATGATTTTGTGCGCAAGATATCTTGGCAATAAGGGTTTTTCATCAAAACAAATACTATTATTCCTTTTTGCTTTGGCGTTTCTGGGATTCTTTGTTTTGAATTATAAATCTCTAGATAACATAGCTTCATCGGAAAAATTCTTATTATTCTTAATAATAATGTTGGTTGCTGGCGTTGCTTCTGTTGTTGGCAATTTAGCGAACTTCACAGCCATAATAAAATCGCCTAATCCAGAATTCGTCGAAGCAATAAAAAATAGCAATATCCTATTAATATCATTTCTTTCCATTTCCCTTTTTGGAAGCCCCCTCGCGTCATTTAAAATATTGGGACAAATTCTTATCATTATCGGCGTATATTTACTTATCTCGGGTCAGAACAATACCGTCAAGCAAAATACCGTAAATCAATCTTCAAAATGGTACGTTTTGGCAATTACTGGGGCCGTAGGGTTTACGATTATGGTATTGGGAGTAAAAGAAGCTATCCGAATTGGTTTTCTACCAATTCAAATCAATCTTTTTATATTCGGATTCAATCTCTTAGCGTTTACCATGCTAACCGCAAAAGAAATCAAAGGTTATCTTATAAGCAACAATCAACTCCGCGCGTTCTTACCTATCGCTTTCTTAATGACGGTTTTTTCTTTCTTAGGAAATATTCTAAACGTAAAAGGTATATCTCTCGCTCCTAATCCTGGATACCATGAATCAATCAAAAACACCCAGGCATTATTAGTAACACTACTTAGCGTGCCATTTTTTGGTGTCACTATAGACAATATCAAGCTATTGGGTGTACTTATTACTTTGACCGGATCAATTATTCTACTTATCTAAATTTTATAGCTTAAATAATAACTGGCTTAAATGCCTGTTTTGTTGACAAAAACAAAATAATAAGTATAATCTAGACAGTACCTTGTAAAGCAAGGAATCACACAGAAAGGAGGAATCCTAATTGGGAATCCTAAGAATCGAATCTTGTTTAGATCGTCCCGCTAGATTCAAAGAGGACGGTCTAGTAATCGTTGACGCTGAACCAACGATTATCGCAGTATGCGATGGATTTTCTGTTCCCTACGACCAAGAGAATCTACCAATTCTTGTGGGCGGACTGGGTACCGGTGAGGTTGTAAGGCAGTGTTTCTGTCGGAATATTACGGCAGCCAAAGATATCGAGCTTGTCGATGCGATCAGAGAAATTGATGGTTTAATCAAAATGTTCCATGAGCAACTTGGAAAAAGCCATCAACTCGCTCAAGAACCAGCCTATTTCTCTGGGCTAACATTCGCTACTGCGAAAATTGATTTGCTGAACACTGACTGCGAAATCGAGATTTTCCAGTGTGGCGACTGTATTGCTCTTTAGCGATTTAAGGATGGATTTATTAAATATACCGACAACCCGGTAAAAAAAGCTTCTATCCGCGATCGTGCTTTAAAAGAGCAACTCCAAAAACAATACGGAAAAGAGAGGTATCGTACTTTCTTCACTCCGTTAATGATGGCGCAGAAAAATCGGGACATAAATAATCCTGAAAGTATCGAAGGATATCCGGCACTTAATGGAAAGCTATCCATCGGAATGTGCCGCTATTTATCACTCCCGATAAACATTCTTGATTTCCTTCTGCTTTGCACGGATGGATTTCTTCCATTCGACTGGTTCAATGAACCAGAAAAGATGAGAGAGCTCGCTAATATCGTACAAAAACGCGGCGTTCACGATCAGCTTTGGCGAATCCGAGACAGCGGACAGACAGCCGAAGCCGCCGCCGTGGCTGTGTGGTTTGACTGAATTCGTGTAATTCGCAACAAAATAAACCCTTCTTCGGAAGGGTTTTTGTTTATCTCGCCAGGCATTGACAAGATTGACATCTTTGATATAATCCGAAATTGCTCTTTGAAATCTTAATAAGGTTCAAAGTTTGATATAAATACCAAATTCAGAAAGGAGGTGCTGAAGTGAAAATCAGCACCATTTACGATCAAGGATCAGCTCTGTCTCAAGAAGATATTAGCTACGTATCTGATCACATCTTCCTTGTAGGAGATGGGGTGGCTCCAGCTTTCAACAGCGAACATCCATTGCCAAAATACAATGGCATAACGGGCAATCAACTACTTATCGAAGCAATCAGGCAAATTATCCCTTCGATAAAATCAACTGAACCATCGGAAATATTCGGAACACTCAACGAAGAGGCCAGACTACTTTGGACAATGCACAACCTGGATAGCGACCAACCAGCGTACCTGCCAGGGCTTACAATGTCTTTAATGACCGTGGTCAAAGAGGAGGCGAGATTCGCGGCCATAGGAGACGCTCGCTTCATCGTGCTAACGACAGAAGGAGAAATCATTATGTCAAAAGATCAAGTCCGCAAGCACGATACAGAAATGTATTCTTTAATTGAACGTTTCAAACGTGAAATTGCGAATGAGAAAAACGTATCCCTTGAAACCGTAGACGCAGAGACGAACAAAGCAATAACGCGTGAAATGTGGCTACGGTTTTTTGATCCAATGGTTCAAGCGCGCAACCAACGTTGCAATCAGCCTGGATGGTATGGCTTACTCAACGGTCAAATGGCGGCTCACAGCATGCTGGAGGTTGTAACTCTTGAGAGAAAACTCGTCAAAAAGGTGATACTGTGCACCGATGGAGCAGTGCCATACCACAGCACCAAGAACATGACTGACACAGAGATAGCCGATATTATTATTGGCGCTTACAATACTGGCGGCGTCAATGCTGTCCTTAACGTTGCTCGTTATTTAGAAGCTGCCCATAGTCATAAAACCCACATAAACATGGCTGAAGTGACTGTGGTCGGAATCGATTTCTGAAAGGAGGCCCAAAATGGATCTTGTAGAAATGGATCGTGTCTTGGTTTTTGCGCCGCATCCCGACGACGAGACAATCGGATGTGGCGGAAGCATCGTGAAACATCTTGAATTAGAACGAGAGGTCTCTGTGGCTTTTCCCGGCAACACAACAGATATTACTTGCAGACACATGACACATGAAGAATATCTGAAGTTGCGCGAAGGAGAGATCCCTCGCGCCCTCAAAGTACTCGGCATCGATCCGGATCATACGATTATGGGTAGCGAAAACAACCCATGGCACTACTCGGAAGAGCGGCTACGGTTATGGGCTCTTGCCGTAATTCGCAAGATCGAACCCCAAGTCGTATATCTGCCACACCCCAATGACGATCACGTGGATCATAAGGTCGTCTCAAGGGCAGTGCTTGATGCTATCGGCATGGCACCAGGCCCGTGGTTCCTGGAGTACGGATCAGAATCTAATTGTCCACCAGTACAAACGGTTCTCGGCTACGAAGTTTGGACGCCGATTCAAAGCCCTACGTACTACGAAACTCTCACCGTCCAACAGACGGATACCGCAATGCGTGCTCTCTGCGAGTATACATCGCAGGAGATTCATAAGTACGAACAGGCTTGCCGCGCTCGATATGCCCTTCGTGCAAGTATGCACGAAGGTCCCACAGGAAAATTCGCCGAGGCCTTCACGGTTTTGAAGGCAACAAATCTTTTCTGATCATCAAGAACACACAATACAATAACCCTTCCTCGGAAGGGTTTTTCTGTTGAATTGTTTATGTGAATCTCCCGAGACCCGTTTTCGGAAATTTTTTTCTCTAAAGACGAATATAGGCAGGGTTTTCGCTCTTGTAAGATTCTAAAACAATTCTTCTTACATCTTCTGGATTTTCAGGGATATAAGTTTTAAAATCTGGTAAATCTTTAAGAATTCTTATTTCTTCGTCTTCGGTCAAAAGGTTGTGAGAAAAACCAAGAAATTTATATTTCTCACTGCCTTTAACTCCTATAATTTTTACATTGGCTTTGTGCAAGGCAACGGCGTTGCGAACTGCTTCATAGGGCCGAAAAGTAACGAAATTAATCATACTGTATATGTATGGTTTAAATCCTGCCAAAGCTAAAGCGGCAGCAATAATCATTGAACTCATCTCTGTTACTCCAAGATTAATAACTTTAAATTTATTTTTCGGGTCATCCAAATAATTAAAACCAACATCGCAAATGATAACGATGATTTTAGGGTCTTTTTCTGCCAGCTCGTTTAATGCTTCAACGAAAACCCTTCTTGTGTCTTGTTGTTTGATTATTTCAGCCATGGTATTGCAAATTGCTAGTAGCTAATGGCAAATTGCTCTAATCCAGAGAATTTGCAAAACTACGCATTTTCTTTATTAATAATTCTGCTTGATTATATTTTTCTTTTTTGATATCTAAATTAATATATCCAATCTCATAAGCAAAGTTTAAAATATTGACCGTTTCCAACACAGAACCTATTGCTGTATTTATATATTTTTTAAAGTTCGCACTTGATCCAACTGAACCTTCAGCTATGTTATTGGAAATCGATAAAGATGCTCTTCGTAGTTGACTCCCGAGTGCAAATAATTCATGTTTTGGAAACTCACTAGCAATAGCATAACAACCTTTTCCGTAATCTACGGATAGCCTCCAAATATCTAATTCTTCAAATCTAAACATTACTATTCGCCATTTGCCAATTCTCTCTTTGCTCTTTCGTATTCCTCTTCAGACAAACCTTTATAGTGATACAAATTATCTCCTTCAAAAAAGCTTACACCTTTACCTTTAATGGTTTTAGCGATTATTATTGTTGGTTTTCCTTTTTGTAATGGTAAATTATGCAGCGATTTTTCTATTTCTTCAAAATTATGCCCATCAATTCTCTCAACTTCCCAGCCAAATGAATTCCATTTGTCTTTCAGCGGTTCTATATTCAATATGTCTTCGACCCTCCCCATGGCCTGCAAATCATTCGCGTCCACCACAACAACCAGATTATCTAAATTGTGATGGGATCCTATTAGAGCCGATTCCCAGGTGGTTCCGCATTGCATCTCGCCGTCAGACATTAAAACATATATTTTTCCTTCTTCGTTGTTTAATTTCTTAGCTAATGCGAAACCTACACCAAAAGGCAAACCAAAACCCATTGACCCGCCAGCCGCAGGAATAAATCGATCAAAATACTCACCTTTCCCACCGCATTTTTTACAAATTTTATTCTCCATTTTTTTTAAGATATCTCATCAATGACATAAGTATTTTAGGATCATCTTGAGCGTGACCTAGGATGAAATTACAATTACTACAAATCCAACCTCTAAATTGTTTTGTTTTATGATCGTGATCGAAATATATTTTTCCTTTTCTCTCGCAAACCTCACACTTTTTGGGTTTGATTCTTCCAACTAATTTTTCTAAATACTTTTGCCGATACTTACCAGAAACTCCACCTTTCCATGATGGATGATTCTTTCCTCTCCTATAAGATTTATGAGGTAATCTCATCCCTTTTTTAAATTCGCTTTTTGGCGATAAATGAATACCCTTTAAATCTTTATTCCAAGGGATATGCCCTTTCTTAAAACCAAACCCATTCCAAACGCCTTTCCTAAGCTGACCAATCTTATTCCTAACCTCTTCCGTGTGTTTTTTTCCATGAAAAGGATTTCCCTTGCCACGGTATTGTTGGCTCCGTTTAAGTCTCTGTTTTTTTGCCCACTTGTGTCCCTTTTTTGGCATCGCAGTTGCATTTTACCATTTTCCCCATCGGTTCCGCTAACCCGATGAATTTGCTACCAGGAAAACAATAACTGTTTAATTCTTCCTCGGTGATACGGCCTTTCTTCCACAAAAAGTAATAAAGAACGGCCGCCGCCCAGCCCTTACTTAAAATAACCTTGTCTATATCCAAATCCGCTTTTTCAAAAATAACCGTCAGTAAATCGGCACAGCTAAAATTACTGGCAATATGGCTTGTCTGCGCTTTATATATCAACTCAAGTGATTTCTTGCGAGCTTCATTCGCTATGCTTTTATAACTAACGACTTTATCCATTGTTTAGTGTTTACTTAAAAATTTTTAGTATCGTCAAGATTATAACTTTGATATCCAACCAGAAAGAACGCTCTTTGATGTATTTTATCTGCAATCTTATCTTTTCTGGCCGTATTTTTTCCAAATATGTTTTTTCTGGATCTAAACTGCCTTGAAGCAACTCCCCTTCATGAAAGTTCCACAAAGAAGCAAAATCAGTCATGCCGGGACGCACAGACAAAATAACACGTTTTTCCTCTTCTGTCATCATGTCAACGTATAGTGGAAATTCTGGGCGCGGCCCCGCTAAGCTCATCTCCCCACGAAATACATTAATAAGCTGGGCAAATTCATCAAGCTGAAATTTCTTGAGAAACTTCCCTGTCTTGGTGAGGCGCGGATCGTCATCGGAAGTTGAGGGACCGCCCAAGCGTTCGGCATTGTCTATCATGGTCCTAAATTTATACATTTTAAAATGTTTGCCGTTTTTCCCCACTCGCTCACCCAAATAAAAAACCGGACCGGGCGAACTTAATTTAATAAACACGGCAAGAACCAAAAACATAGGAAAAAGAACAATAAGACCTATACCAGAAAAAATAAAATCGAAAATTCGTTTTATCATGATTTAGAATTTTTTATCTATAACAAAAGTATCTAAAAACCCTCCGATAAATCTTTTTTTCTTAGTACCCTCTCCATATTTTGTAAAACCAATTTTTTCTATCAGCTTAATAGATGGTTCATTTTCTTTCCTCGCAACATACCAAAAATTAATTTTTTTATCTTTATAAGATTCAATTATTTTGCTTATTAAATAAAGAGCTATTCCTTTTCTTTGATGATTTTCGCGTGTTCCAATTGGCCCTATTTGCAAATCATTATTTTCCATAAAAGGGGTTTTAAAATATTTTGGTAAAACAGCGCAATAACTAGCTATCTCTTTTTTTTTATAATAAATAAGGAAAATTTTATATTCTGGACGATAAAAAATTTTCAGAAAATAAAAAATTGCCCATGCAAAAAAACTGCTATAAAATAAGTTCTTCGGGGTCATTTCGTTTATTTTTGGTCTCCACGCCTTAAGACTATAATTTCTTTCCAAAAATAAATTATCAGGGAGAGATGTGTCTGATTTTCCACAATAATATATATATTCTTGCTCTTTCATTTAAAAATATGAATTTATTTTTTAGGTTGAGACAGAATAAAAACAATCTGCCAAGCCCACCATCTCAAACCCGGCAAACCAAGAATCACTAAATCTATTTTTTCTAATATCAATAACAAAGGATTGAATAAAAAAGTTCTCCTAAAGGGAACGGCCAATAAACTAAACAAATGAAAAAACTTTCTTTCTACTTTTCCAAAATACTTATCGGCTAAATTTATCTGGCTCATCCTTAAAATATGATGAAGCTCCCATTCTGTTCTTAAGTGAGGAGTCAAGTTTCTATATAATTGAAATAACGGGTTATGCACAAGCGGTTCTACGCAAATGATTTTCCCATCATTCCTTAAAACTCTTGAAAGCTCTTTATATGCTTTTTCGATATCAAGATGATGCAAAACCCCAGCACATACAATTAAATCAAAACTATTTTTATCAAATTTTAAATTTTCAGCATCCATTACCAAAAAAGATGTTTTTTCTGCTATTTTTTTTTCTAGCGCTCTTTCTTTCGCAATTTTTATTGATTCAGGAGAAATATCAATTCCTACAGCATTAGCTTCGTTTTCAGCTAATAAAAAAGTTGCATCCCCTTCTCCGCAACAATAATCCAAAACATTTTTATTTTTGCAATTCTTAATCAAAAAATTCCAGAAAAAATCTCTACTCGCTCTAGTAATCGAATAAAACCTTCGACGGATCACAAAACTTCGAAATTCCGGAGCGTTCTCGTTTACCCCTTTTCTTACTTTATCATGAAATTCTGCTTCTTTTTGTTTTCTTATATTATTAATATCTATATTTTCCATGTGTTTAAAAAATTAGTTTAATTAATCCTAAAAATGATCCTAGGCCATATCCAATATGACGAGTGACAAAAACTAATGGTACAACAAAAAAATATTTTAGATCTTTTTCTCTTAAAGCTATTTGTGCTGAAAAAAATAAATTAACAAGAATATATGGCCAAATACTTAGTGGTAAAGTTAAAACAAAAATTAAAGGAATATAATGCCTTAGTTTTAATGGTCTCTTTATAAATTTAAAAGGAAGAATGGCCCAAATTCCATCTTCAAAATTATGAATAAAAAAATCTTTAAGATTATCTTTTGGATAATAATAAGTTATAATATCAGGAATTAAAAGAGTTTTTATGCCTGCCCTATTCATTCTTAAACTAAAATCCATATCTTGAGATCTCTTTAATTTTTCGTTAAAAAAACCTATTTTTTGAAAAACTTGTTTTTTATAACAAGATCCTGCGGTATCAATTAATTTTGGAGAATTAGAGCCAATTCTAAAATAAGAATTACCTGCTCCAAAAAAAACAGAAAGGGAAATAGCGATTGATTTGGCCATAATGGTATTTTTCGATGGCGTAGCCTTCATTATCCCAATAACGCTATCTATATTATATTCATACATATATTTTATACACTTCTCAATATAACCCTTTTCGTCAGACGTATGAGCACTCATTAAAATAATAATTTCACCGATAGCATGATTAATTCCAATATTAAACGCGTAAGCGGTCTCTTTTTTATTATTATCTAAAAGTTTAATAAATGGGAATTTTACAGCATATTCTTTTATTATGTCTCTTGTTTTGTCTTCGCTTTTTCCATCGATAATTAAAATTTCTATTTTTTGCAAAGGATATCCATCTTTCAATAAAGATTTTATACGATTTTCAATAAATTTCTCTTCATTTCGACAAGGAATTATTATCGAAACTAATGGTAATTTATTTTTCATACTAATTTATCTAAAATCTCGGCGAAATTTTTTGCCATCATTGGATAACTATATTTATTAATTTTCTCAATATTTCCATTAAAAGAAATTTTTCCTTTTTCCTTATATTCTAAATAAAAATTTTTTAAATGTATTTTTATGTCTTCTGTTTTAATCGCGCAAACACCTGCTTTGGTTTCAGAAAGAAGATCTTCGATTACATCATTATCTAATCCCCCCGTAGCTAATATTGGTCTTTGGGCAGATAAATATTCAAAAATTTTCCCTGTATAAACCCCTTTTTCCCGCTTATCTTCCCAATTAAATAAAAGTAAAACCTGTGACTCTCTTTGCTTATCAAGAGAAATCTCTCTAGGAAATGACCCATATTTTTTAACAACATTGGATAGTTTATACTCTTTTATCTTTTCTTCTAGCCAATATATATCAGATCCGTAAAACCTAACTTCAATATGATTCGGGTCTATTTCTTTATTCAAGATTAATTCCTTTAAAGCAATCAAGATTTTCAAAGGATCTTGTTTTCTAGGATAAATTTGGCCCGTATAGGTAATGGTAAATTTAGATGTTAGATTGGCTGGCTTCGTATTAACTTCTTTTGGATCAAAACCATGGGTAATACTATAAATTTTTTTCCCGCTGTGAAGTAGCATTAATTTTTTTACAAAAGGCTGAGAAATTGTTGTTAAAGCATCTGCAAGGTTTATTGTTTTTAACTCCAATCTTCTATCAATTAATCTTCTTATTGGACCATAACAATAATTATAATTCTGAGACCAAAGATCTGGAAAATCAGCAATCCAAGGAATTTTATATTTAATTTTTAATTCTTTAGCTACAATATGACTCGTTTCTGGCCAAATACTTATTATTGCGTCTACTTTTTCGCTCTCTAAAAGACTACTCGCTGCTTTCATGGCAAAGGGTTTCCAATTTTTATCTTCATCGGGGTAAGCATAAATCATTCTTATAAATATATACAAAAACTTAAGGAAAGATTTAAATTTTGAAGAAGTTCCCTTTAGCTTTGTTTTTAGTTGTTCTCCTATGTCTCTTTTAGCATCTAAGCTAAATATTCTCATTAACGAACCCATGAAACCAATATAATCGGTTTCTATGAAGTCAAATTCTAATTCTGGTTTTCCCCAAATAGGTCCCGTTAAAACAATGGGTTTCCATCCAAAATCTGAAAGATACTTAGCTAATCCTATTACTCTCTTGCTTCCTCTCCTATACGGCCACAAATGAGATATAATTAATACTTTTTTCATTTTTTAAGAAAATTAGCAAATTCATCATAACACAACCTCGATAATGCATCCCTGTTTTTTCCAGCTTCCATCCCAAATTTCTTTTGGAATTCTTGATATTTTTATTTTCTTGTTAGAGATAAGTTTTCTAAAAAGTGATTTATAATTATGAATCCAGTGACCATCATAATAAGAGACCCTGTCGGCGCACAATTCAAGTATTATTATTAATTTTTTAGCTATCCGTGTCATTTCTTTTAAAATATATTTTATTTTGTTTTTGTCTATATAGATTAAAATCGCATCTGAAAAAACTATGTCTATGCTTTTGTCTTTTAAAAATTTTAAATTATCAGCTCGGGAGTTAATCAAGGTAACATTTTTAATTTTCCTATCTTCTAAAAATCGTTTTCCTTCTTTTATTGCGTTATTGCTAATATCAATACCGTAAAAACTAACGCCCGGGAATTTTTGAGCTAAAAGGAAAAGATTAGGACCAGAAGCACATCCTATTTCTAGACAACTCTGAAAAGGAAAATGGGCAGCTATTTTCTCTATAAGAAACTTCCTATGGGGATGGCTAATTGATTCTTCTGAAATATATTTTTTCGCCCAAGAACTATTAAAAATATGACGAAAATTCCAATAAATTTCATCTATCTTTGAACCAAAAATATTAATAAAAAATCCTTTAATTTTTTTAAACATATGAATTATATATTTCTTCCATTTTTTCCATTTCTTTATAATAATTATTCTTTTCTTCTATAACTTTTCGATTATTTTCGCCAAATTTTATTCTTAAATCTTTATTTTCAATTAAACAAGATATCTTCTTTGCTAATACTTCCGGGTTTTTTAATGGTATCAAAAAGCCCCCTGTTCCATCTTTTATCCAGTCCCTATTATTTCCAAAATCAGTAATTATAGCAGGTAAACCACAAGACATTGCCTCAGCGGTGCTACCAGATAATCCGCCGTCAGATAAAGAGGTAGAAACATATATATCGGCTATATTTAAATATTTTGGCATTGCTTCTTCGGGGACCCAGCCAACAAATCTAATCTTTTCAGAAATTCCAAGATTATTCGCTAAATTTTTTAGCTCTCTCTCTTGAGAACCGTTTCCCGCAACGATAAATATTGTGTTTGAAAAATTCTTTAAAACAAATGGAATCGCTTTAATAAAAGTTTCGACATCACAAATTGGTTCAAGCCTTCTTGAGCTTATTACAACATTAAAGTTGGTATTAATATCTAATATTTTCTGGAGATTTTCATCTTTTCTACTAGGAAAGAATTTTTTTGTATCCACTCCAAAAAAAATAACTTTTATCTTAAAAGCATTTATCCCAAAATTTATCATAGCCTTCTTCATGTGTTCTGCATCACACGTAATTAAATCTGATTTATTGAGAGTATATTTCGTTATTAGTTTTGTTAATAGATTCTTCTTAGGATTAATCATAATATCTGATCCCCAAACCGTTAAAACGAATGGATGAAAACCGCTAAGGGCAGCTAGGGCACCGTTTACGCCGCCATAATGAGCATGAATAATATCTGGACTTATTTTTTGTATAATCTTTTTAACGTAAAAAATATTCGTGACGATGCTAAAGATTTTATATTTAAATTCTTTTATAAAGTAAACGTCTTTTAAACTAATCTTATCTTTCGTAGGGATACTGATTAAAGAGATGCTGTGTCCTTTACCTAGAAAATAATAAATCCATTTTTTTGAATGAATACTATTCATATTGGCTAAAAAGCAGATTTTCATATTTTTCCCAGCTCTTCTTGGGATGGATAGTTTATTAAAACAGCTCGGTTATAACCAATAAAAACAAACATAGAACCAGCAGAAACAGCAGAAGCTCCAGCCCTAACGGCATTGGTAAAATCTTCTACGTTTCCCGCACCGCCCGAAACAATCACAGGGACATTCACAGACTTTGAAACCTGCTGTATCATTTCTAGATCATAACCACCTCTTAATCCATCTCTATCGATTGAATTTAAAAATATCTCACCAGCTCCCATTTTTTCTGCCTCTATTGCATAATCCACTGGATTATTACCGGTATTCACTTTCCCGCTATTAACAAAAACTTGGCAGTTTCCATCGACATCCTTTTTAAAATCAATAGCTACGACAACGCTTTGATTGCCAAATCTATCTGCTATTTCTTTTATGAAATCAGGCCTTTCAAATGCATAAGTATTGATAATAACTTTCTCGATTCCAATTTTCATTATTTTTTTTACGTCATCTATGTCTTTTAATCCCCCGCCATAAGAAAAGGGCATGAATGCCTCGCTGGCTATTTTAGACAATAATTCAAAGGACGGTTTTCGTTTATCGTTGGTTGCGGCTATATCCAAAAAAATTAGTTCATCAACTTCTTTGTCGTTAAAGATTTTAACCGCATTAATGGGGTCTCCAACATATTTTGGTTCTGAAAATTGGACCGTTTTTACCAATCCAAGGTCTTTTAATAACAAACAAGGAATTACGCGAGTTCTTAGCATGAATATGTAAAATTCTTTAATAACTGCATACCGAATTTATGGCTTTTTTCTGGATGAAACTGAACACCCCAAATGTTGTCTTTTCTGATTACAGATTCGAAGTCATACCCATAATTAGTATTTGCCAAAACATTCTTTTTTTCATCGCAAACAAAATGGTAAGAATGGACAAAATAAAACCTTGTTTCTTTTGGCATTTCGTTAAAAATAGGGTCAGCTTTTTTGATATCTATCGTATTCCAACCCATATGCGGTATTTTAAGATCGGTTTCCTGGAATTTGAACTTAACCACCTCTCCGTCAATCCAGCCAAAACCTTTTTCCTTGCCCTCCTCGCTTTGTTGAGCAAGTAATTGCATACCAAGACAAATTCCTAAAATAGGCGTCTTTTCTTGTAAAACCTTATCGTTTATCACCGAAAATAATCCAGATTCATTAATATTCTGCATTCCCGTATCAAAAGATCCTACCCCAGGAAGAATTAACTTACTCGCCTTCTTAATGGTCTCTATATCTTCCGAAAGCTCTGCTTCGCACCCAATCTTCTTAAACATATTCAAGATCGATCCGACATTCCCCATCCTGTAATCAATAATCACTATCATAGTTATTCTCTCTGAAGAAAAAGGTTAATATGATCTTCCTCATTCTTACGATAGCTCATAACATCTTGGATGCTATTTAATTTCTTCATATCCGAGGTCAAAGCGGCATAATCTTCTGGAATGATGTAAATTGAAAAACCATAATCTTGTATTAATCTTCTTATAAATTCTTTCGGATCACTACCCATTTTTTCTATAAGCAGAGGAAAAAATTCGACAATCATCTTGATATCTTTGTTGTCTTTCAAGACTCTGTCCATTCCCGACAAAGCCAACATTTCAGCTCCCTCCACATCCATTTTAATAACATCTACCCTATTCGTTCTTTCCTTTAGGAAATTATCCAAAGCGACAGTCTCTATATCAATCGATCTTTCTTTAACTATCCTACCTCGACTATAAGCCTGAATACCGTCTTGCTTGTTTATAGTATGATGACCCGTATCGTAATCGCATATAAATAGTTTAGTGGTACCATTTTTATCGGAAACGGCTTTTTGAAACGGTTGCGCGTGATTATAATTATTTAGCTCTATGTTTTTCTTTAAGTAATTGTAGTTTTTTGGCTCTGGCTCAAAAGAAAAAACCTTACCTTGTGAACCGGTTAATCTAGAAGCCAACAAGCTAAAATAACCAATATTAGCTCCAAGGTCCACAACAACATCTCCGTTTTTCACAGTTTTCTTAAATAGATCTGTCGTTGCCTTCTCGTGAACAAGGTTTGAAGCATAATCCTCTAAAGTCCTCCTCATGTTATAAGAGTTCTCGTTTGGATTCATAAACATTTTACTCCCTTGAACTTCTATTATTTTTTGGTATGGCCAAAAAGCGCGATGAAAAAAATTAAACACTGCAAAAATTCCTGGGGTTTTTCTATTAATCCCTATGCTACTAAGAAAGTATGATAATTTTTCTAGACAATTAAACAAAAAATGTTTTGCATTCATGGTTTTTTTTATTCATGGTTTTATAATTATAAATAATGATACTTTATTTTATTAATAATTTCTTTATAAAGACATACAAAAATACTAATTTTTTAATAAACACATCGTCGTTGGGATATGATTTATAAGACTTGGGCGGCGACATCATTATTTCCTCGAATTTTTTACTGGTCAGATCTAATTTCTTAATCACATATTCCTTTTCTTCGTTTTCGATATTTGCAGATTCGTACAGTGGCTTTCCCATTTCCCCTAAAGCATCTTCCTTCGTCATTTGTCCAGAGTTAATTAAGGTTGAAAAATGCGCCCTTCTTTTATCTATGCCGAATTTCTTGGGTAAAATATAATTTTGAAAAAATCTAGTAAATATTGATTCTTCATGCTTTTTGCCATATTCTCTCCACCCCAATTCATTTCTCAAAATAACTTTAGCTTTATCTTTTTCGTATTCTATGTAATTCAGAATTCCTATGTAGCGTATCTTTTTAATAAGGGTATAGTAAAAAATGCTCCATATGCTCAACGTTGGAAACGTCTTCAACCTCTTTCTCCCAAATAATGTATGAATCGCTCTTAGGTGTTTTAAATCCTTAGCGTCATAACCCCATGCGAAAGGCATAATCGCTTCTGTCTTTAGATTACCGCCATGAAGAATATATTTCACGTTAAATTCTATAGCGGTTTTGTATAGGGCGGCTACGATTGCATGATCTGTTGGAATTTCAATGTTTGACTCAGATGATTTTAAGAAAGCAAGCTGCAAATCTTTAAATTCCTCCCAGTCAATAACATAAGTACGAAAATCTATCTTTAGATTCTTTACTATTTTCTCTATGTTTGCCACTGATAATTCACTATTCCATCCATTATCAACATGGATAGCTAACGGCCTCAAGCCGTGTTGCTTTACGACATAAGCAACCATAGAGCTATCTACTCCTCCGGAAAGACCTATAATACAGTCATATTTTTTGCCTTGGCCCGATTTCTTAATCTTTTCTATTATTGATTCCAAATTATTTTTTGACAAAACGCTATTCGAAACTTTTTCATAGCGAGCGCAATGATTACAAATTCCCTTTTTGTCGAAAAATATATCAGGGTCCGAGGTATCCATAATACATTTCTTGCAGATCTGATATTCTATATATTTACCGTGAATTGCAAATTCGTTATAAATCTTTTCCATTTTTAACATTTCGTTACGATAACTATTCTTTTTTTCAACAATCTCTCTTCCCCGCCTCCCAAATTCTTCTCTCTTATTTTTATTTTTTAACAAGTAGATGATTTTTTCCGCCAACATTGCCGGTTCTTTGATCGGAACGACAAAACCAGACTTGCCATTCTGTATCCATTTCCTGTTTTCTCCGATGTCTGTAACCACCGCTGGAACACCACAAGCCATAGCTTCGGCCGTAGAAGAAGCTATACCGGCATCAGATAAGGCAGTGGAAACATAAACATCGGCAACGCTAAGATGATTTGATATTGTATCGTTTTTAACCCATCCTACAAATTTGACTCTTTCTTCTATTTTTAGTTCTTTTGCCCTCTCTTTCAATCCTTTCTCTTCTGAACCAGACCCGACTATAATGAATTTAGTTTCTGGCACTTTTCGTAAAACCAATGGTATGCTTTCAACCAAAGTCATAATGTCATATATGGGCTCTAATTTCCTTAGACTCATAACAACCATTTCATTTTTTATCCCTAAATCCGCTTTTAATTGTTTGTTTTTACTTTTTGGTGAAAATTGTTTTGCGTCGATACCAAAGTTGATAATTCTCACTCTTTCTGGCTTTACGCCAAATTTAATCATTGCGTCCTTAACATGTTGGGCGTCGCAAGTGATCAAATCTGCCTTTTTCAAAACGTACCGAGTCGCAATCCCAATCAATTTATTTTTCAGAGGATTAATCAAGATGTCTGAACCATAAGCCGTAAGTAAAAAAGGGTGAAAACCAGTAAAGGCCCCTATGGTTCCGTAGCTAGTAACGCATTGAGCATGAAGAATGTCTGGATTTATTTCTCTGATTAATTTTCTAACTCTCAACATGATCAATGGAAAATTAAATACGGCATTAAATAACCACGATTTCATTTCTGGGAA
>MHUC01000034.1:19409-24312 GCA_001823315.1 Candidatus Wildermuthbacteria bacterium RIFCSPHIGHO2_12_FULL_40_12 | reverse complement strand
TTCTAACAACATTATATTTTCTAGATTCTATTTTCTATTCTCTGTTCCTGGTCGGGGCGCCGAGATTCGAACTCGGGCTAAATCTTCCCAAAAGACTCGTGCTACCGCTACACTACGCCCCGTCAAGCTAAAATCATTCTAATAGATTTTTGCTGATTTCGTCAATTCATTTTTTTGTTGCCTTTAATGTGGTAAAATAACCTCAATGCGGTTAAAAGATATCATTGACGATTTTAATATCTTAAAAAGGTGTCATGAATATAGTTTGCCTCTTTGGCAATGCCCCAAATTTCTTTTCTTGACAATGGGCGTTGTCATTATTGTCGGGTTATCTATCGTTAACCTTGCTTTGGTTAATAATTATATTGAATCGCCCGAGGTTGTAGCCCTAACGGCGCTCATTTTAACCGCCATTTCTCTTGTTATTGCTTTTGTGACCACTCAAGTTTTGGAAAACTTAGCTTCGGTCAGCCGCATGAAATCGGAATTTATCAGTATCGTTTCTCATCAATTGCGTTCTCCTCTTTCAAATCTAAAGTGGGCAATAGAGTTATTGATGTCGGGCAGGTTGGGCAAAGTAGAAGAGAAGCAAACCGAATACTTTCATATCTTGAAAGAGAATTCTGCGAGAATGCACGAACTTATCTCTGATTTATTAGTGATCTCGCGCATGGAGACGGCCGGGTTCTTCTCAAAAAAAACGCCGTTTTCGCTGACGGAACTTACAAAAGAAATCATAGAAAGATTTTCCGTTTTCGCTAAATCTTCCAATATCAGTATAGTTTTAGATTCTCGAGAAAGAACGTCGGACGTCATTGCCAATTCGAACCATATTCAGTTGGTCGTTGAGAATTTCCTGGATAACGCCATCCGTTACGTTAAACAAAGCGGTGACATCAAAATAAAAATAGAAAATAGGAATGGCAAGATCTATTTTGAAATTAAAGACAATGGAGTTGGCATACCTAACGATGACCAGAAATACATATTTCAGAAGTTCTTTCGAGCAAAGAATGTTATGAAGTATCAAACCCAAGGATCTGGGCTTGGCCTCTATATCGCAAAAAACATTATTGAGAAATCAAACGGTAAAATTGGATTTAAATCTAAAGAAAATGAAGGGTCGACGTTTTGGTTTACTTTACCGCTAATTAAACACTAATCACCGCGAATTATCGCGAATAGAAGTATTAGGGAGCTATTCGTGTAAAATTCGTGACGCTATTCGTGGTATGAAAAAAATACTTATCGTTGAGGACGAGCAAGCTTTGCAAAAAACGCTTGGGGAAATTCTGACCCAAGAAGGGTATAAGGTAATCGCGGCATCAGACGGAGAGATGGGTTTAACGTTGGCCCAGGACAGCAATCCGGATTTGGTTTTGTTGGATTTGATATTGCCCAAGATGAGCGGTTTTGAGGTCTTGAAACAGCTGAAGGGCAATAACCTGACGAAAGATATTCCAGTGATTGTCTTGACTAACCTTGAAAGCGTGGAAGAAGTTGATAAAGCCGTTTCCTTGGGAGCAACGACCTACTTGGTTAAATCCCAATATTCTTTGGAAGAGTTGGTTTCCAAAATCAAAGAAATTGCGAGTCCATCAGCATAATTTTTATCGTTGACAATTATGAAGGTAGAACCCCAACAGTTAAAAGCCTTTCTTATTGATGCCGGTCTTGTCAATGACGAGAAGTTTGAAAAAATCCTCGCAAAGTCCAAAACATCCAATAAAAAAATAGGAGACGTTTTGATCGCTGAAAACGTACTTTCTCACGAGGAATTGGTGAAGTTAGAGGCCTATATCCTTGGCATTCCTTTTATAAATTTAGAAAAAGAAGTTATTCGCCCTGAAATTCTCAAGATCATTCCAGAACCGATCGCCCGCAATCATAACATCGTTTCTTTTAGAAAAAACGGGAGGGACTTGGAGGTGGCAATGCTGGATCCAGAAGATTTAAGGATGATTGAATTTCTGAAAAAGACGACCAACTTAAGAATTTTGCCCAAGTTAACGACGCCAGAGAGCATTAGAAATGTTTTAAATCAGTACCAGCAGACCCTGGAAGCCGAGTTTGGCGAAATAATTAAACAAGACGCTGGAGCGGTCGAAGCCATCAAGGACGAGATGGGCGTTAAGGAGAAAGACGAACTCTTAAAGGCAGCAGAGGACCTCCCTATTATTCGCATAGTTGACACTTTATTAAAGCACGCTATTTTGCAAAGAGCTTCAGATATTCACGTGGAGCCGTCCGAGAAAGAAGTCGTGGTGCGCTATCGCATTGATGGCATTTTGCACGATGCCATGGTTTTGCCAAAGCAGGTAGATCAGGGCGTTGTGGCCAGGATAAAAGTGCTTGCCAATCTGAAATTAGACGAGCATCGCTTGCCTCAAGACGGCCGTTTCAAAATAGAAAGCGAGGATTATAAATATTCAGTTAGAGTTTCGGTACTGCCGATTTTTGACGGCGAGAAAATTGTGATGCGATTATTGTCAGAAACCACCAAAGCTATTAACCTGGAAGGGTTGGGTCTGTCCGGGGCATTTCTGGAACATACTCAAGACAGCTTAAGGAGGCCAGTCGGCATAATTTTAGTGACCGGTCCAACGGGTTCCGGGAAAACCACCACTCTGTATTCGATGATGGAAATCTTGAATAGTCCCGGCGTCAACATTTCAACCGTTGAAGACCCGATTGAGTATCGCATGCCAAGAATCAATCAGACACAGGTAAATGCTAAAATCGGACTGACCTTCTCGGCGGGATTGCGATCGCTCGTCAGGCAGGACCCGAATGTCATTATGGTGGGAGAGATTAGGGACAACGAAACAGCGAGCTTGGCCATTAACGCGGCTTTAACCGGGCATCTGGTATTGTCAACTTTACACACAAATAGCGCCGCCGGAGCTATTCCCAGATTAATAGATATGAAAGTTGAGCCATTTTTGATTTCTTCTACCTTGAGTTTGATACTGGCGCAGCGACTGGTTAGGAAGCTATGCCAGGAAAGAGTTAAATATACTTTAAGCGCCGCTGAACTGAAAAATATCGCAAAATATATCGATCCGGACAGAATTTTAAAGATTCTTAAAGAGGAAAAAATCGTTAAAAATGCTGATTCTTGGAAAGACATCGTCTTTTATCGACCAAAGCCGAACAAAGAGAGTCCGGAAGGATACCAAGGCAGAATCGGTATTTTCGAGGTTTTAAGAGTGACCGAAACAATTAAGGAGCTTATCGTTAAGCAAGCAACTTCAGATCAGATTCAATTTCAAGCCATTAAAGAAGGCATGAGAACGATGGTGGAAGACGGTTTTGTCAAAGCCGCGCAAGGCATTACTTCTATTGAAGAAGTCCTTAGGGTTATTGCCGAATAGAATTTTATGGATAATAAAAAACGATTCATTATTATTGATAGCAATATTTTAATGCATCGCGCGTATCACGCTTTGCCGCCGCTGAAAAGCAAGAATGGCGAGCTGGCCAACGCGGTCTACGGTTTTTTATTAATTTTTTTTAGGGCGGTTAAAGAATTCCAACCGAATTTCGTGGCTGCCGTTTTTGACACGGCAAAGCCAACTTTCCGGCACCAGGCCTTTAAGGACTACAAAATAACTAGACCACCTACCCCCGAAGATCTATCTTCGCAGATACCCGTCATAAAATCGCTACTGCGGGAATCCGGCATTGCCGTTTTCGCAGAAGAAGGATTTGAGGCAGATGACGTTATTGGCACTGTTGCCCGCTTGTCTTTGCTGGAAGACGGCAACGGGTTAGAAGTTATTATTTTGAGTTGCGACTTAGACACGCTTCAATTGGTGAACGCCAATATTAAAGTTTGCACTTTTCAAAATGGATTCAAAAACATGGTTTTGTACAATAATGAGAAGATCGAAGAAAGGTATGAGATTTCTTCCGTTGACTTGGTTGACTTCCGAGCGCTCAAAGGAGATCCTTCAGATAATATTCCGGGAGTGGCAGGCATTGGGGAGAAAACCGCCATTAGTTTGTTAAAAGATTTTGGGTCTTTGGACAATCTTTATTTTGAGATTGAAACGGCAACCGCAAGGGCGGGAGCGATTAGACCAGCCGTCAGAGAGCGCTTAATTAATAATAAAGATCAGGCATTTTTGAGCAAAGAACTGTCTATTATTAAACAAGACGTACCGGTTAATTTTCAACTGGACGACTGCGGTTTTGGAAAGTATGACAGAGAAAAAGCGGCCAGAAGTTTGGAGCAAATAGGATTCCGCAGTTTGGTTGGCAAGCTGCCCTAAATTAAAAATTGGCTATGCGCCTTAGTGTTTTTACCAAATTATTTCTTGTGTACACCATTTTAACTTTGGTGCCTTTGATTGTGGCTGTCGCCTTGACGATGTTGGGCTACGAAAAAGCAATTGATAATTTTTTCGTCGGTCAACCATGGGAAGAATCCCCCACAATGGCTAAAGAACTATTTTTAATATTGGCTGAACTAAAACTCCGGATGATTATCGTTATTGTGGCAATGACACTCTTGAGCTTATTGGGCAGTTTTTTAATCGCGCAAAATTTAATTTTCCCAATTAAAAAAATCATAACCGGCATCAAAGAGGTTGGTTCTGGCAATCTTGACTTCAAAATTGAGGCGAAGTCGAACGATGAGTTGGGCGAGTCGGCCAAGCACTTTAATGAAATGATCAACCGTCTCAAAAAAGCCAAGTTGGCAATGGAGGAGGCCAGAGACACATTGGAAATTAAAGTTTCCAGCAAAACCAAAGAATTAGAAGAATTGGTGAAAAATATGGATTCAACCATTAAGAATAAGACAAAAGAACTGCGGGACAGAATCGATGAGTTGGAGAGGGTGCATCGCTTGTCTGTGGGCAGAGAACTAAAGATGATAGAGCTTAAAAAAGAGATTCAG
>MHUC01000034.1:7567-19403 GCA_001823315.1 Candidatus Wildermuthbacteria bacterium RIFCSPHIGHO2_12_FULL_40_12 | reverse complement strand
CAGGCAAAGCTTAAAAACAAGAAAACATGAACCCCGTTAGAAGTTTTAGATACAGAATTTTTCATAAAAAGTTCTGTGTAAGCTACTGAACGGGGGCTAAAAATAAGATAAATGTTTGTTGGAAATGAATAATGTATTTTATAACAACAAACTTCTAACGGGGGTGAATCAAGCAGCAATCTCTTTAAAAGAAGAAGCGTCGAAAATAATGGAATTCCAGGGCAATACTCGGGGCGAAATGTTGGCGGCCAATATTAATTATATTGAGTTTCGAGAGGGCAAAGAGAGCGTGGCGTATATTGAAAGAAAGCTTGAGGAGCTTGGGTTTCCGGTGACGATCAGAAAATTCAAAGCCCTTAAATGGTATCCCGAGTCCTTGTCCGTCTTGATTGTTATGGTTGCCAGAGAGATATTTAATTGGGCCGATCAAGACATTTTTGATATGGGTAACGCCGCTCCCAAATCGTCATTGGTGGTTCAATTGCTGATGCGGCATTTTTTTTCTTCTCGAAAATCGTTCGAAGCAATGCCTAAGTATTGGAGATCCAATTTTGATTTTGGCGAACTGGAAGCGTTTGGTTTTGACGAAGAGAAAAAAAGTTTTGTCATTCGCATTAACGGGTACAAATTTCATCCTATAATGTGTATTTACTACGCCGGTTATTTTTTAAGGATCGCCCAATTTATTATTAAAAGCCCAAAGATTGAAATCGAAGAAAAAAAATGCGCCTATGGCAACGGTTCTTATCACGAGTACGAAATAAAATGGCAGTAAAATCATGGACCAAGAAGAATTATTAGGAGCGGAAAATCAGCGGCTCAAAGAGGATTTAGAGGCTTTGGAGGGGTACATTAATGAGTTCTCCGAGTTTTTGCCATTGCCTATTTGCACAGTCAATCCGTTGAATATCGTTCTGGGAATTAATCAATCGTTCCAGAATTTAACCGGCTACAACGCGATTGAGATTTGCGGGCGAGACGTAACGGAACTTTTTTTAGAGAAGCAGGGCATTGGATCGTTTGTTGATGAAGCTCTGCGAGACAGCAATAGGGCGGTAAGAGAGATGACCTTGCTTGCCAAAAATAATGTTAAGATACCGGTCAACGTTTACGGGTTGTCGAGGAAAGACGACGCAAATAATTTTATCGGTTATTTCTTGGCGATTTCAGATATTTCGGAATTAAAAAAATCTCAAGAAGGACTTGAAGAAAGAGTCAGCGCCAAAACAAAGGATTTGGAGGAATCAAAACGGGCGCTTGTGAATATCTTGGAAGATGTGGATGAAGCCAGGGTGCGAGCCGAGGACGAAAGAAACAAGACGCTCGCCGTTATCACTAATTTTACCGATGGGCTTTTGATTTTTGATAAAAACGGCAATCTTTCCTTGGTGAATCCTCAAGCCGAAACCCTGATGGGCATTAAGAGCCAGGACGTTGTTGGTAGCGCCTTTTCAAGGTTAAAAAAAATCCAGGCTTTTGGTCTATTATCGGAAATCATAGGAAAAAAATCTAAAGGCGTCGCAAGGGCCGAGGTGAAGCTGAAAGACGCTTTGGTCTTAGATGTAACAAGGGCGTCAATTATTCGGGAAAAGGAAAATATCGGCACCCTGGTGGTTTTGCATGACATTACCAGAGAGAAGATGATAGAAAAAATGAAGACGGAATTCGTTTCGTTGGCCGCGCACCAGTTAAGAACGCCGCTATCGGCAATTAAGTGGTCGCTGAAAATGCTGTTAGATGAGGATCTTGGCAAAATCAATGAAGAGCAAAGGGGCTTTATGGAAAAAACATACGGCTCCAACGAAAGAATGATTTCATTGATTAACGATCTTTTGAATGTTACCAAGATTGAAGAAGGGAGATATCTGTCCAATCTGGCATTGAGCGACATTGATAAAATAATAAGGTCGGTCATAGACGTTTATAAAGACGAAGTCGTCAAAAAGGGTTTAAGTGTTGAGTTTAATGTTCCAAAGGCGAAACTGCCGCCAATTAAGATAGATGCCGAAAAAATCCAGCTATCTTTTCAGAATATTTTTGACAATGCCGTAAGATATAACCGAGCAAAAGGGAAAATAACCGTCGGTTTAAAGCGTTCCAAAGACGAGATAGAGGTATCTGTCCAGGATACGGGCATGGGCGTTCCCAAAGATCAACAGAAAAGAGTTTTCAGCAAGTTTTTCAGGGGGGAAAACGTGATGAAGAAAGACACCGAAGGAACGGGGCTGGGCTTATTTATAGCCAAAAATATCATCGTGTCTCATGGCGGCAGGATTTGGTTTGAGTCCGAAGAAGGCAAGGGTTCTACCTTTTACTTTACTTTGCCGCTTGTATAATGATGACTTTCTTTGGTTTTTAGTTATAATAATAGTAGCATTGTTGCTGTTTGTCCTTTGACTTGGTAATGAATTTTGGACTCACTCCGCGAATTTATTTGAAGAATGTCCAAAATCTATTATCTGGGTTTGACAGGTCAAAAGCAATTGATACAATGATTAAATAAATAGGTTAATCAAGCAACGATATGGACAAAAAAATTCTCATTATCGAAGACGATAAATTCTTGAGAGAGTTGATTTCCCAGAAAGTCGCCAAAGAAGGTTACCAGGTGACGGAAGCGGTTGACGGAGAAGACGGCGCGAAAAAAGCCAAAGAAGAAAAGCCCGATTTGGTTTTGCTCGATCTCATTTTGCCGGGGATTGATGGCTTTGAGGTGCTTTCCAGCATTAAAGAAGATCCGACGATAGCGCAAGTGCCCGTGATTATTTTTTCTAATCTCGGACAAAAAGACGACGTGGAAAGAGGATTGAAATTGGGGGCAGTTGACTATTTGATTAAAGCGCATTTTACTCCGGGAGAAATCATAGAAAAGATAAAGAAAGCCCTCGGTTAAACCACCAATAATCACTAATCTGAATCACGAATTTTCGCTAATGTTTTATTCGTGAATATTAGCAAGAAGTTCGTGATCTATTCGCGGTCTGCCGGAATTGCCTGAAGTTGAGACAATCGTCAGAGATTTAAATAAAACCGTCCTCGGTCGCAAGATCGAGGACGTTTGGTGCGATTGGAGAAAATCCATCAAAAAACCGGGCAGTTTTTCGGTTTTCAGCAGGGCGATTAAAGGGGAACGGATTGAACGAATTTGGCGGCGGGCGAAAAATATCATCTTTGAGTTGTCGGGCGGTAAAATTCTACTGATTCATCAGAAAATGACGGGACATTTGCTTTATGGAATATGGAGTATGCAACATAAAGCATGGATGCCAAAAGAAAAAGGCCCCTTAGAAGAACCGGCAAATCGATTTATTCATTTAGTATTTTATTTAGACAATGGGAAACAGTTGGCTTTGTCTGACTTACGAAAATTCGCCAAAATTGAGCTGTGGGACAAGGGGCAGTTTTTCAGATCGATAGTTTTTAAGAGTTGGGGCCCAGAGCCATTAGAAAAAAGTTTTACTTTTAAAAAGTTTAAGAAAACTTTGCCGCAAAGAGGCAGAATAAAACAGGTTTTGATGAATCCGAAGGTAATCGCCGGCATTGGCAATATCTATGCGGACGAGATTTTATGGGAAGCAAAAGTCCATCCTCTGTTACAAACCGGTCGGCTCAACAATCAACAATTAAGAGCAATTTATAAGGCGATCAGGAAAGTTTTGCAAAAAGCAATAAAACTTGGCGGAACAAGTATTTCTGATTTCAGGAAATTATCCGGAGAAAAAGGTAATTTTGGCGAAACAAGAAAGGCGTATCGTCGGGACAAAGAAGAGTGTTATCGCTGCGGCGCCACAATAAAAAGAATTAAAATTGGCGGTAGGGGTACTTGTTTCTGCCCGAAATGCCAGAGATGAAATTCCCAATGTTTAATAGCCAATTTTCAATGAATTTTTAATGATTGTGTGTAGACAGGTCCGACCTCCTCTCGGCTTCCTCTTGGATTTTGACAGATAAAAGTAAATATCCTATTCTCTACATAGATATCTTTAAAAATAAGGAGGATAGAATTGGACAAGAAAGAAGCAGATGGGCAGTTGCTCATCGATCACCCCGCTCTCCCAACCGCAGATGTTTTAAGAGGGCTGCATTTCGATTCGTCGCAGATTGATATTCTGCTAATCGCGCGATCTCTTTCGCGACAATGCCGCTATCTCGGGCATTTACGCTCCGGAATAGAACACTATTCTGTCGCTCAACATTGCGTTTTGGTGAGTTGTATAGTGCCAGAAAAGTTGGCGCTTTGCGGCTTGCTACATGACGCGGAAGAAGCGTGGACCGGCGACATAATAAGTCCGATGAAGAAGTCGCTTGATATCATAGCTCCAGATTGGCGCAAGATCGTTTTGGAGCCGATCGAAAGAGCGATTGCGCAGAAATTTAAGATTAAGCATCCGCATCCTGCCGTAATCAAGCACGCCGATCTTCTTATCAGAGGCACAGAAATCAGAAGCGTGGTTGATCCAGATTACATGTCGCGTTTTCCAAATGATGTCGCAGCTCCTTTTTATGACGATATGGATATTGTTCCAATGTCGTCCAGCCAGGCCTACGAGGCCTTTATGGATCGCTATCGCGCCATAACTAATGGTCATATCTGACGCTTTCCTTGAAAAGAGGAGAGCTTTTTATTTAGAGGATTTAAGTGGTAGGATTAGCTTACGGAAAATACTTTAATTGTTTCCGGGGTATGCTCATATTTTTATACGGACAAGACAATTTTCGGTCAAGACGGAAATTGAATGAGATAATTGAGAAGTATCAAAAAAGCCAAAAGAGCGGCTTTAATTTGCGTCGTTTTGACCTTGCGGAAACCGATTTTCAGGATGTTTTTTCTGAATTTCAACAAAGCTCCATCTTCCAAGAGAAAAAACTTTTGGTATTGGAGAATGTGTTTTCCAGCCCCAACCTCAAGGAAAAATTACTGGAAAACGAAAAAGCGCTTTTGGAGTCAAAGGACGCGATTGTTTTTTACGAGAACGATAAGCTGGGGAAAATAGCGGAGAAGAACGCCTTTTTTAAATTCTTGCATAAAGAGGCAAAATCGCAGGAATTCAATCTTCTTATTGGCCAACAGTTAAGGAGCTGGGCAAGAAAGGAACTTACAAAACGGAAATGTGAGATCGAGGAAAACGCCCTGGAAAAGTTGATTGAGTTTATTGGAAACGACCTCTGGCGGTTTTCTAACGAAATCCAGAAACTATCAAGCTTTAAATCCAGAATAGATATGGATGCTGTTTTGTTGCTGGTAAAGCCGAAGATTGAAACGGATATTTTTAAAACGATTGATTGCATAGCCGCTAAAAAAACCAAAACCGCTTTGAAACTGATAAGGCAACACTTGGAGGACGGAGAAAATCCTTTGTATTTGTTTTCAATGATGACTTTTCAGTTTCGCAATTTGCTTTTGGTAAAGTCCTTGGAAAAAGAAGGGACGCACCATGGCAATCCTTATGTTATGGCGGGTAAGCTGGGTATGCACCCATTTGTTTTTAGCAAGACAATGCGGCAGGTGAATTTTTTTACGCTGGAGGAATTAAAAAAAATCTACCGAAAGATTTTTCAGGCAGATCTTGATATTAAGACAGGGAAAGTTCAGCCAGACGCGGCCTTAGATCTATTTATCGTCACTATTTAAATTATCATGGTCTAAAAATCCTAAATTCAAAACCATAAACCCTAAACAATATCAAAATTCTAAATCCGAAACAATATCTAATGTCAAAATTCTAAATGCGTTTAGAATTTAAGTATTCTAATTTCGAGTTTGTTTAGAGTTTGGCGCTTAGGATTTAGAGCTTAGCGATTTGGTTATGCGTGATTTTCTTCGAGAAGCGTTACTTTTTTTGATAACACCGGTTTTTGCGGCTTTATCCAGCGCTTTGTAAATAGCGGGAAGCAATTTTTTGGCTTCTTCGTTTTTTTTCTGGACTAAGAGCGCCTTTATTTTCTTCACCAAATCCTTAACCGCATCTTTCTTTTTTATGTTGCGGGCTTTTCTTCTCTTGCTTTGCCGAAGCGATTTTTTCGCCGATTTGATTATTGGCATAGATTTTTAAAATATTGGGAAAAGTAGTGGGCTAAATACGGCAGGGTATACGTGCTCTCGTATGAAGTTCCACGATGGGTTATCTGTGATTTTGGTTTCCTGGCCAGTATATAAGTCATACATAAAAACATTGTACCAAGAATCTGTAAAGGGAATGGTTGATCGCTGATCCATCCAGACAATTTTTGTGCCATATATTTCTGGATTGTCTTCAGTCGAATCGGGAATATTAGTAATTTGATATTCGTTACCGTTAGCTATGTTATACATATAGATATCTCCCTCTGATTGATCGGGAAGGTAAGGATCGTTTCGAACGTCTGCCCAAACGACTTTATTGCCATATATGGCAGGTTGCTTGCTGGTTCCGCCGAAGCTTATCTGTTTCTCTGTCCCGGTAGCTATATTGTACATATATATATCACCTGGCGTATTGATCCCAGTATCTTCGCAGGAATATGGCACATTGCGACAATCTTGCCACACAATCCAGTCCCCATATATGTCAGGTCGCACTTTATTTCGTTCACCTGTTGTTATTTGGGTTTCTTGACCAGTAGATAAATCATGCATAAATATTTGCCACCAATAACGTTCTGATTGATCCTTTCTATAATCTTGCCATACAATCCTGTTACCCGCTATATCGGGAAACATTTGATCAATGGGTCCTGAACTTATCTTCTTTTCCTGGTTAGTAGATAGATCGTACATGTATATTTCAGCTGGATACCAGGGTGGACCACTACGATAATCGAACCATACAATTTTGTCTCCCCATATTTTAGGATTGTGTTGTGGTTGTAAGTCTGTGGTGACTTGTTTTATTTGTTTAGTATAAGTATCGATCATATAAATATCCCAATTACCATTACGCTTATCCGCCCAGACGATCTTGTTTCCCCATATACCTGGTTTTGACTCCCACCCTTTGATTTGAGTTAGTTGGATTTTTCCAATTGCAGAATCGTATCCCCAAATATCAGATTCTTCAAACCAAGGCATTTCTCGCATTTCCCATACAATCCTTGTTGTCATCGGTACTGCTTTCAAAACGCCACCTTCTTCTATGGGTACTCCGCCGCCAATTTCTTTATCTCCCGGAGGAGTAATATTAATTGATTGCGTAATGCCTGATTGCGCAAAAAACCCAACAAACAGGGCAACGAACGCAATGAGCAGCGCGAATTGAGTTAATCTAATTGCTTTATTCATAATTTTATATTGATGGTTTTTAGCATAACCTTTACTTCTGTTTACCACTTTTAATATCTTGCATCAAGTCCTGTCTGAGGCGGGCTTTGACCCAATTGGTTTATTATTTAGTCCTTGATTGTAGTTTTACACTTTTCACTTTACGTTTTGAGCTTGTTTATCAGGTCCCTTATTTCGGCGGCTCTTTCAAAGTCAAGATTACTGGCGGCGATTTTCATCTCTCTTTCAAGTAATTTCCTGTCTTGTATCTGCCAAAATTCAGAGTCCACAGCTTTTTTCTCTTGCGCGAATGACCACTTTCTTATCGCTTTAACTATTTGCTTTGGAGTGATTCCGTGCTTTTTATTATATCCTGTTTGGATCTTTCTTCTCCTTTCAATTTCTTTGATCGCTTCTTTCATTGAACCGGTAATATCGTCAGCGTATAAAATAACATGGCCAACGAGATTGCGGCTTGCTCTGCCCATTGTTTGAATTAGAGTGGTCTTTGACCTTAAAAATCCTTCTTTGTCGGCATCAAGAATTGCGACGAGTGAAACTTCCGGCAAGTCCAGTCCTTCTCTCAATAAGTTTATTCCGATAAGCACATCGTATTTACCCGACCTTAATTCGTTCAGTATTTTGGGCCTTTCCAGCGTTTTGACTTCTGAATGAAGCCATTGACAGGATATTTCCTCTTGGGTGAAATGATCTGACAAAGCTTCAGCTAATTTTTTGGTGAGAGTAATAACCAATGACCTTTCTTTTCTTTCGGCACGTTTTTTAACTTCTTTTATAAGGTCTTGTACTTGATTGTCGCCACTCTTTGGGTTGATTGGGCGTATTTCAATGGTTGGTTCCAGCAATCCGGTAGGCCTGATTAATTGTTCCACAAGCAAAGGATTGGTTTGTCTCGTAGAAAATCTATTCTCCTTTGATGATTTCGGTTTTTTGACTTCGAGATTGTTTAGGATTTCAGTTTTTTGATTTCGGATTTTTTGCATTTCGTACTCTCCCGGAGTCGCTGAAACATAAACCACTTGACTTATCTTTTTCTCAAACTCATCAAAGGTTAATGGCCTATTATCAACAGCCGAGGGCAATCTAAAACCGTGCTCAATAAGCATGGTTTTTCTGGCTCTATCTTGTATAGACATAGCTTTTATTTGCGACAAAGTTAGATGGGATTCATCTACGAAAACTACAAAATCTTTATTAAAGTAATCTATGAGCGTGTATGGCGCTTCGCCCGGTTTTCTGAATTCCATATGGCGAGAATAATTTTCAATGCCGTGGCAGTATTCGGTTTCTCTTATCATTTCCAAATCGTAATTCGTCCTTTGCTCCAATCTTTGCGCTTCAAGCAATAAATTATTTTTTTTGAGTTTTTTGACTTGCTCTTGCAATTCCAATCTTATATTTTCAAGCGCGATATCTAATTTGTTTTGGGGTGCTACCCAAAAATGGGCAGGGAAAATTAGCCTTGAATCCATAGCTTTTAGTTTCTGATTTAGATTTAAGGCATTATCTGATGTCGAGATTTTTATTATTCTATCCCCTGACAATTCTATTCTTAAGATTTCTTGACCCGTGACTAAATAAACATCAACAAGATCTCCTCTTGCGCGAAAAGTGGCTGGCTTAAAATCAATGTCATTTCTTTTATAGCCAAGAGAAATAAGGTGCAATAATAATTCCTTTCTTGAGATTTTCTGGTTCGTTTTTAATTCTAGAGAAACTTTTTGGTAATAATCAGGAGAGCCAATGTTGTAAATACAAGAAACAGAAGCTACTATAATTACATCTTTTCTGCTTGATAGATCTTGAGTCGCAGCATGTCTCAATCTGTCCAGTTCCTCGTTTATTTTTGCGTCTTTTTCTATGTAGGCATCTGTCTGGGGAATGTAAGCTTCTGGCTGGTAGTAATCATAATAAGAAACAAAATAATGGACTGCGTTATTTGGGAAAAATTCTTTGAATTCCTGATATAGCTGGGCGCAGAGGGTTTTGTTTGGAGAAATAACCAAGACCGGTTTTTGGATATTCTCGATAACCTTAGCCATTGTAAAAGTTTTTCCAGATCCCGTAACGCCCAAGAGAATTTGGTTTTTAATCCCATTTTTTAGATTCTTGGCGATTTGAATAATTGCCTTCGGTTGATCGCCCTTTGGTTTTAGTTTTGTGATTACTTTGAGTGGATTTTGCATACTGCCCATTATTTCTATCTTGAAATTATCTTATTTTCAAGCTGTGCCGACCTATGTTTGACAGATAGGATAAAATATGTTTTCTATTAGGTAGAACGCTTTTTATACAAAGGAGATTAAAAAAATGGGAATCAAGATACGTGATGATGAGTTTAGGGAAAAAGGACAAGAGGTTGTTCCCGAAGGTCCAATCTACTGGAAAAATCGTCCTGATGACGATGAGCGAAAGGATTGGTACGATGATGCGCCGTGGGTGAAAGGATATTGGAATTCCCAAGATCATCCACACCGTGAACTAATACTCGATGTGCTTAAAAATATAGAACCATTCTCTTCCTTGTTGGAGATTGGTTCAAATTGTGGCCCGAATCTCGTAAGGATTCAAGCTCGATATCCTGCCGTTTTATATGGTATGGATATCAATAAAAGCGCCATTGAGTTTGGCAAGGCAATGCTACCTGGAGTCACTTTCGTAGAAGCGGATTTGATATCTACTGGAGAACTGGAGTCAGAATTATCCAATTCGGATGTGATACTGGCCGATGCGGTTCTGATGTATATCGATTCCGACAACATCTATCGTCTGCTAAGCAAGATGGTAAATGCCGCGCAAAAAGGCATTATCATCGTTGATTTTTATGACGAAGGGAGCGACGAAGGTATTGTTAAGTATGGCCATTGGGCTAGGAATTATGAGCATCTTCTCAAAGATCTAGGGATGCTCGTAGAAAAAACAAAGATTACCAAAGAGACATGGCCGAATCTGTCAGGTAACTGGGCAGATATTGGTTACATGATTATTGGTCGTTGTAAGTAGTTCTTTGGACTTTGTCCTTTGAACTCAATAAAATTCCTCAAAGAAATGCGAGGAATTTTTCTTTATGATAAAATCAACCTTGAAGATGTTTAAAGAAGTTATTAGAAAAATTACTCCAAGTTTCGTTGTGTCTTGGTACCATTTTTACCTTGCTTTTTTTGGAGCTTTTTTGTACGGTTTTCCCTCCCGAAAATTAAAGGTTATAGGTGTTACCGGCACAAAGGGGAAGACAACGGTTTGTAATTTAATCTGTCAGATTTTTAATTCCTGCGGATTGAAATCATCCATGTCAGCAACGGCTAATTTTCGCTTGAGCGATAAAGAATGGCCTAATTATACAAAACAGACGATGTTGGGCAGGTTACAATTACAGCGATTCTTGGCAAGGTCTGCAAAAGAAGGTTGTAAGTACGCCATAATCGAAACTTCTTCCGAGGGAATTCTGCAGAATCGACATAAATTTATTGATTACGATATAGCCGTTTTTACTAACCTGTATCCAGAGCATATAGAGCGCCATGGTAATTTTGAGAATTATAGGGCGGCAAAAGTAAAGTTATTTGAGAAGGTGGCAAAGAAAAAAGACGGCGTGGGTATTTATAACTTAGACGATGATAATGCGGATTACTTTACAAAACCATTGATTAAGAATAAGTTTGGTTTTACTTTTCAGGGTAAAAATAATACTAAGATTAATCGTAGATTTGCGGTTTCGGGCGTAGAATTATTCGCCGACAGAAGCATATTTTATTTTGACAACAACAGGATGGAAATTCCTTTGATTGGTAGGTTTAACGTCGAAAACGCCGCCGCCGCGATCAGCGTTGCGTTGTCGCAAGACCTTAAAATAGAAGAAATCAAAAAAGCATTATTACAAGTTAAGTCGCCACCCGGCAGATTGGAGGTCATTGACGAAGGACAAGATTTTAAGGTAATAGTTGATTACTCTTATGAACAAACCAGCTTGGAGAATGCTTTGAAAGCGGTTAAGCTTTTTAGTCCCAATAGAGTAATTGTTGTTTTTGGTTCTGCCGCCGGTGGCAGAGACAAATGGCGAAGGCCGGTAATGGGGAAAGTTGCAGATGAGCTGTCTGACATAGTTATAGTTACAACAGACGATCCTTACGATGAAGATCCGGCGAAAATTGTTGACGACATTCTGAAATCTGTTTTAGAGAATAAAGAGAGAGTTTTAGGAGGGAATGTTTTTAGGATTATTGATCGCAGAGAAGCAATTCAAAAGGCGTTGAGGTTGGCAGGAAAAAATGATTTAATCATATTTACGGGCAAAGGAGGAGAGCAATGGATGAATGTAGCCAATGGAAAGAAAATTCTCTGGCAAGAGTCAGAAATTGTTCGCGAGGAGATCAAAAATCTAAAAAAGAGCGAGTAAAAAATCTTTTTTTACAAAAAAAACCGGTTTTGGACCGGTTATTATTCTTTATGTTGTCTTGAGAGTGAGTACTTGACAAGCTTATTTAACCTTGATATAATACACTCTATTACTTATTCTAATCAGGATTTGTAATTAACTCTAAAGTTGGGGGTTCCCGGAGTTCTCTACTGATGGATAAT
>MHUC01000034.1:7091-7546 GCA_001823315.1 Candidatus Wildermuthbacteria bacterium RIFCSPHIGHO2_12_FULL_40_12 | reverse complement strand
CCTCGTGAGGATTCTGACTTTGCGTCACCAGTACCAAATTTGGCCCCCAGCTTTAGGGTTAATTGTTTCCGTTTTATGTCCTGCGCCCACAAGCGCAGGATTTTGTTATATTGTTTCAGCTATTCCCTAGCCACCCTTTCTATTTCTTCCAGCGTAGTAATTCCTTCCAATACTTTAATAAGTCCGTCCTGATACATTGAAACCATACCTTTTTTAATGGCCATGTTTTTTATATCAATAATCGCGGGGTTGGTCAGAATAAGCCGTTCCATTTCGTCATCTACCACCATAACTTCATAAATCCCTATGCGTCCTTTGTAGCCGGTAGAGCTGCAACTTAAGCATCCTTGTTGCGCCGGTATTTTGAACTCGGATTTGTGAAAGTTGGCGGGCAAGATTTCTTTCTTAACGTTTTTCAGTCCTTTCTTGATTTGTTTTTCCGTTTCCGGCGAAGG
>MHUC01000034.1:6486-7060 GCA_001823315.1 Candidatus Wildermuthbacteria bacterium RIFCSPHIGHO2_12_FULL_40_12 | reverse complement strand
AATGCCCGGTTAACGCCGCTTGACAGGCAATTTCGGCGGTTTCCAAATCTCTTATTTCGCCGATCAACATCACATCGGGGTCTTGCCGCATAATAGATCTTAATCCGCTGGCAAAAGTATATCCTTTTTTAGGATCTACTTGCGTTTGAGAAAGTCCTGCCAAATGGTATTCCACCGGGTCTTCAATGGTGATAATTTTGATTTCCGGGCTATTAATTCTTTTCAAGATAGCGTAAAGGGTTGTTGTTTTGCCGCTGCCGGTGGGACCCGTGACAATAAACATTCCGTTCGGTCTTTTGATTTCTTCCAAAAACAGTTTTACCAAATCTTTTCTTAGTCCCAAGACCTCAATTTCCATAAGGTTTTTAGGGTTAAGCAGACGCATTACTATTGCTTCTCCTCGTTCGGCTGGCAAAGTTGACATTCTGATTTCTATCACGGCGGGTTTTTGCGTTTGCCCCGCGACCAAAATAGTAAACCGGCCATCTTGTGGCCGGTCCATAATGTTTAATTTCACTTTTGAAAGAAGTTTGATTCGGGAAAGAAGGGTCTTGTAGATTTTTAAATCAATGCT
>MHUC01000034.1:5223-6443 GCA_001823315.1 Candidatus Wildermuthbacteria bacterium RIFCSPHIGHO2_12_FULL_40_12 | reverse complement strand
GCGTCATTTTCTCCCGGCTCTATATGGATATCAGAACTGTTAAGCGCAATGGCTCCGCCCAAGATTATTTCCAACAGTTTCGTTACTTTTTCCAGAGAAGATTCTTGTATCCGCGACCCGTATTGGCCAATATTTTCAATTAGCCCGATTTCTTCTTCGAAAATTTCCACTTCTCCGGTAATTTTGGTCCTATCTGTTTCCATAATACCCGTTTTCTTTTACAATTAATATATATTTTCTAATCTATTTTTTTACTCTAATCTATTATCATAAAATGGTCAACTTATTATCATATTCTACCGCCCAAACCCGTCGGCTCGGCAAGGTTCTGGGCAGAGAAATTTTAAAAACTAAGCACGCAAAGACGGCTCTGGTTTTAAGATTGGAAGGAGATTTGGGCAGCGGTAAGACAACTTTTCTGCAGGGCCTGGCGAAGGGGCTGGGAGTTGCGGAATTGGTGTTGAGCCCAACTTTTATCATTATGAGAAAATTAAAAATTCGCGAAAACTCGCGTTCAAATCCGCGTCAACTCGCGAATTTCTATCATTTTGATTGTTACCGCCTTAGTAGGTCGCAAGAAATAGAAATTTTAGATTTTAAAAAGATTATTGCCGATCCTCGCAACGTGGTGGCGTTAGAGTGGGCGGATCGAGTCGCCAAGACATTGCCCCGCAACGCAATCTTTATTAAATTTCAGTTTATCAATAAGAGCACAAGGTTATTAGAGTTTGGCTTGTAATTGTTTTGGTCTTTTTTGTTTGCGCTAATAAGCTGTGATACAATAAAAAAATGCCAGAATATTTCTATACGGCAAAATCCTTCAAAGGAGAAGTACAAACCGGCGTTCTTGCGGCGCAGAACCAATCAGAACTCGCCAAACTCCTTCATCAGGACGGATATTTTTTAATTTCAGCCACCTTGGAAGAAAAAAACGCCAAGAAAAGCCGGATCGCTTTTTCAATTCCGTTCTTGAACAGGGTCTCTCTTGCCGATAAATTATTTTTCACTCGCAATTTAGAAGTAATGGTGGGAGCCGGCATTTCTTTGCCTCGAGCCATTGGCGTTTTGGCCGGACAGGCAAGAAGCAAGAAGTTCAAAGCCGCCTTACTGGATATTGCCGACAAAATCATCAAAGGAGAAAATTTCTCCAGTTCCCTGAAAAAATATTCAAATATTTTTCCCGAATTGTTTCAAAACATGATAGAGGTGGGAGAAGAAAC
>MHUC01000034.1:2393-5024 GCA_001823315.1 Candidatus Wildermuthbacteria bacterium RIFCSPHIGHO2_12_FULL_40_12 | reverse complement strand
GTCTTATTCTTTCGGTATTTGCTTAAAACCAAAGCCGGGAAGAGAGGGTTTGACAAGGTAATGCTGAAAATGCCTATTATTTCCTCAATCGTTAGGAAAACCAATTCAGCTTATACAGTCAGGGGCTTAAGTTCGCTTTTCTCGGCCGGCGTGCCGATTATCCGGGCTTTAGAAATAGTTTCGAGGGCCTTGGGGAACATTTATTTTCGAGAGGCAATGATTGATGTTGCAGAGCAGGTCAGAAAAGGCAGTAAGCTTTCCGAAGCCATGAGCCGGCATAGCGATGTTTACTCTTCAATAGTAACCCAAATGATTGAAGTCGGGGAAGAAACAGGAGAAACATCGGATATTTTAAAAAAACTGGCTGATTTCTTTGAAGAGGAAGCAACCAATGCCGCGAAAAACTTGTCAGCCGTTATTGAGCCGGCTTTGATGCTTTTGGTTGGGGCAATGGTCGGTTTTTTCGCCGTATCAATGATTCAGCCGATGTATTCAATGTTGGGCGCTATCCAATGATGGTTTATAGCAAGCATGGCAAAAAAATCGTTTCCGGTTTCACCTTAATAGAAATTTTGGTTGTGATCGCCATTTTGTTTATTTTAGCGGTTATCGTTGTGTTGGCGTTGCGACCGTTTGGTCAAAAAACCCATCTTGGCAATAGCGTTGAAAATATCGTCAACGTCTTACGATTGGCCCAGAGCAGGACGCTGGCGTCGGACGGAGCCAGCAGTTACGGAGTTTATTTTGATCAGGTCGCTGATCCGCATAGTTACGTCTTATTCAAGGGAGATAGCTACGCGTTGCGCGATGAAGATTTTGATAACACTTTTAATTTGTCGTCTTTTATTGAAATTTCAGACATTGACTTGGTTGACGGGACAGAAGTTGTGTTTGATCGCATTGTCGGCACAACTGCGCATCCCGGAAGCATTACTTTAAGATTGAAATCAGACGCTTCCCAAGCGCAGACCATTTATGTAGACGATTCCGGGATCGTAGGTTTGGTTGGAATATCTATTCCTGCCGGTGGCAGAACAACCGATTCGCGACACGTTCATCTTGATTACAAACGCAACATCAATACGGCAAGCGAAGAAATCGTCCTGACTTTTGAAGGAGGCATTACGCAAAATATTAACGTTGCCGACAACCTGAAAGACGGCCAGATTTATTGGTCGGGTGTCGTTGATGTTGATGGTCAAGACCAAACAATCAAGATTCATACTCACGAACTGAATAATCCCGACACCATATTCTCTATTCACCGCGATCGCAGACACAACGACAAGTCCTTAACCATTACAATCAGCGGAGACGCGACCGGCTACCTTATAAATTACAGCGCTGATGGCTTAACCGTAACCAAAGAATCAATTTTTGCTTCAGATCCCGTATGGCAATAATTATTTCCAAGAATAAATTCAATCGAGGAGCGGGTCTTATTGAGATTTTGGTTGTTGTATTCCTGGTTGTTGTCGGGCTTGTCGCGTTGTTGGATTTGGCTACCCTCGCCTTAAGAATTTCTGCAGTTAATAAGCAAACCGCTCAAGCCAACAGCTTGGCCCTGGAGGCAATCGAGGCAACGAGGGTTTTCCGCGATGGTACCGATTGGGACGTTGACGGTCTTGGCGTTTTGGATATTGACGCTGTTTACGGTATTCAAAAGACAGCCGACAATCCGCCAGAGTGGCAGTTTGTTTCAGGCGAGGAAGAAATTGATAATTTTACCCGCCAGATTGTTTTTAGCCGTGTTTTTCGCGACGCTTTAACTGATGATATTGCCGATGTTGGCGCAGAAGACACCAAAACCAGAAAGGCAACCGTGACGGTTTCTTGGGCCGACAAGGAGATTCAATTAATCACTTATCTGACCGATTGGAAATGAAAAATGGCAAAAAACAATAAAGGTTTTACTCTAATAGAAATCTTGGTCTATATCGCTATCTTGGCTATTATCTTTTTTGTCATTGTCTCTTTCTTAATTTGGTCCATACGCGCCAACGCCAAAGCTAAGGTGATGAACGAAGTTCTTAATAACGTCAAGAGGGCAATGGAGATTATAAGTTACGAGATAAGAGAGGCCAGCAGTATCTATGATCCGACGAGCGCCTTTGGTTTGCATCCAGGACAACTTTCATTAGAAACGGTTCATTACTTGCCGAGCGGAGAAGAAAGCGCATTTGTTGATTTTTATCTTTGCGGAACCCAGCTCTGTTTTAAAAAAGAATCGCAAGAGCCAATCGCTTTAACACTGGACAGCGTAGAGGTAGAAAGATTGGTTTTTACTAAGGTTGTTGTTAACGACGCTTCATCTATTCAAGTTGATTTGACGGTGAAATATAATAGTTCGAGCGACCGTTCCGAATATCAATCGTCGATTAATTTAAGGTCAGCCGCTTCTTTAAGATCGAACTAACATGTCGCTTAAATTCTTCCAACAATACAAAGAAAGACGGTTCTCGATTTATGATCGGGACGGCGGAGAGAAAGGTTTCGCGGCGTACTTCCTGACCATTTTGGTGATGGTTGTAATGCTGGGCATCCTCTTAAGTTTAGCGTTAATCGTCTTCAACCAGCAGAGAATCGCCAACAACATCAGTCGTTCAAACCAAGCTTATTTAGCGGCTGAAG
>MHUC01000034.1:394-2257 GCA_001823315.1 Candidatus Wildermuthbacteria bacterium RIFCSPHIGHO2_12_FULL_40_12 | reverse complement strand
GGAGGGAAGTTCGCAATCAAGAGTTCGAAAAGTAAGAGTGGTTTATCGGCTTTCGTCAGACGACGCTGCTTTTCGTTTCGGTGTTCACATTGGCAACCCCAGCTTGTCTAACGGCGGGTTAAGCATGGACCATAATGACAGCAAGGTCGTTGGCAACGTTTTTGCCAACGCCAATATTTCTGGCTTGGGTAAAATCACGGGTTCCGCCACTATTTCTGGTTCTGGCAACAATCTTTCAGGGACCGATGTTGGTTTGAATGTGGAAACATACAGTTGCTTCGGCGCTTCTACGGAAATTGATGGAGATTTGGAGTATTATATTTCTGGAACTAATACTTGCGACGTTGAAGGTTCTACGACTACTACCTCTACCGTAATTTCACCGATTAACTTTCCGATTACGCCAGCAATGTTGAGCGGTTGGGAAGCGGCGGCAGAAGCAGAAGGAATCGTAGACGGCGGCGGCGACGTGAGCATAGACGAGAACAGATCGTTGGGGCCGGGTAAAATCACTGGAAATCTTACGGTAGGCAATGGCGACACTCTGACTATTACTGGCACTCTTTGGGTAACGGGCACTTTTATCCCCGGCAACGGCGCCATTATTGAATTGGATGACGGCTACGACACTTTTAGCGGGGTGTTAATCGCCGACCAGGCGGTAGACATTGGAAACCTGGTGACTTTAAAAGGGTCTGGAAGTCCGGGAAGTTTTTTGGCCATCGTTGGAACGAGCGCATCTCTTGACGAAGGTAATTCCGCCATTGCCATAGCAAACAATTCAGACAACGCTATTTTATTTGCTCCCAATGGTATCGTCACCGTTAAAAACAATGCCAATATCGCTCAAGTGACAGCGCATAAATTAGCTATCAAAAAGGCAACCGTTACTTATAAAGCAGGGTTGGCAAACGCAAAGTTTATTATTGGGCCCAGCTCTGGTTGGGAAATAGCCAGCTGGCAAGAAATAGAATGACACCGTTATTTTTTCTACGATTAAAACCAAATAGTGTTATAATTTCAATAGGTAGATGTTAAACTTTTTAAATTTAAAACCGGATGTTTTCGGTCTGGATATTTCCGATTCATCTTTAAAAATCGCGAAGTTAAAAAGGAAAAAAGGATTTTTGAATCTGGCTTCTTTTGCCAAGAAAGATATTGCTCCCGGCGTCATTAAAGACGGAGAAATCCAGGACGAGAAATCTTTGTCTTCAATTATCGCAGAGTTAGTCGTTAAAACAACGGGAGAGAAATTAAAAACGAAATACGTTGTTGCTTCTTTGCCGGAAGAAAAATCTTTTCTCCAAGTTATTCAGTTGCCTAAAATGTCGGACGAAGAATTGAAGAAATCCGTCAGGTTTGAAGCCGAAAATTATATCCCTCTGCCCATTGACGATGTTTATCTGGATTTTCGGGTGATTCAACCATTTCGAAATCATCTTGACCATGTCGATGTCTTGATCGCCGCTCTGCCTAAAAAAATAGTTGATCCCTATGTTGCCTCAATAAAACAAGCAGGATTAATGCCCGTAGCTATGGAGATTGAATCTCAAGCGGTGTCCCGAGCTTTGGTAAAAAATGAAATTAGTCCCTTTCCGATTCTTTTAATTGATTTTGGAGCCACCAGGACCAGTTTTATCGTTTTTGCCGGATATTCGCTGCGTTTTACTTCTTCCATCACCGTTTCTGCCCAGAATCTGACCGATTCCATCTCGAAAGTAATGGGAGTGAACGTTTTGGAAGCAGAAAGATTGAAACAGAAATACGGCTTGGACATTGGAAAAAAAATAAGTTTCAAGAAAAAACTTAAAGGATCGGGGTTTGACAAAGAGGTTGTTGAAGATAAAGCGATTATTGACGTTT
>MHUC01000034.1:0-199 GCA_001823315.1 Candidatus Wildermuthbacteria bacterium RIFCSPHIGHO2_12_FULL_40_12 | reverse complement strand
GTAATCCTTGGATTAATATCTTGCCCCAGCCGCTCAAAGAAGTTCCAGAGTTGTCTTACGAAGAGTCCCTGTCTTACACTACGGCTTTAGGGCTTGCCCTTCGCGGCTTTCGATCGTATTAGCAATTCAACAAATCAACGTTTTAACCCCGCCCGTCTTTCCCGAACAGGTTAAGCTGTTTCAATGTTAGGACGTTTCA
>MHUC01000033.1:8426-12079 GCA_001823315.1 Candidatus Wildermuthbacteria bacterium RIFCSPHIGHO2_12_FULL_40_12 | reverse complement strand
ACGGTGACAAAATATTCATCGTTGAGGATAGGATGAACAAAAGATACTGGCACCGGGTAGACATCTGGTTCCCGGAAAGGCAGATGGCCAAAGAATTCGGAATCAAACAGATCCGGATAGAGATCGTCTCATAAAAACTAAAAACCCCTAAACGGGGTTTTTAGTTTTGCTGTCCACCCACTCACCCTTGGATGGAACACCTTGGAACAGGCGGTTTTGAGGTGGCAAGGGGTTTTTGATACCTTTGTTCCCAATTTAGCAGGTTAATTGCGTTAAAATCAAGGACAATTTAATGCTTTACGCCAGCCAGCGGCTAAAGCTTCCGTCTCACTACAAAACCATTTTTCACCTCGTGCCTCATCAATCTTGGTTGCGTTGTAGGAGGCACAGCCAGGCACGTGGTAAATCTTTTCATCACTACTGCTGATATTACCCTTAATATCGCAACTGCTCGGTTGTTGTGTCGTGGACGGTGTAGCGGTAACAGTCGGGGTAGGTGTAGCGACAGGACAACTGCTCCACAAACCTTTGTTTTGTTCTTTTGCTTGCCTTTGTGCTTCGGTAAATTGGCTCTGATGTTTAACATCGGGCGGATAGGTTGATGAGTATGCAAAACCCTGCTTTACCAGTTCCAAATTAACAAAGGTGTCGCCAATGTAAATATAACGCAAGAGCCGTCCGTATTTGTCGGTTTCGCTAACATCCTTTTCAAGCCGAACTCTTTTGCCAGATACCAACTCTTTGTTTTTGTTTGACGCTTCCACGCCGAAACACTGGACTGGTTTTCTGGGGTCAACGGTTTCAGGAGTATCAATGCCGATATACCTAACCTTCTGACCACCTTCAATTTCAATCGTATCGCCATCAATCACTCTTGTAACCAAAACCGTGTTTGTCTGTTGCTGTGTTGCCTGCTGGGGTTGCTGTGTTTGCGAGGTAGTAGTCGGTGTAGTAGTAACTACTGCTTCCGTGGCAATCGGCTGTTCTGTGCCCGATTTTGGCTCTTTCGGCAGTGGTTCTGCGGTTATGCCAACCCCGATAAGAGAGATTAGAAATAGTCCTCCAAAAACTAAACCCACCAACTTTCTGGTGGGTAATTTAATGCGAGCAAATAAGGTGGGTCTTATCAAACCCACAGTTAGACCCGCCAAAGAAACAAAAAGTAAGAGTATAAAAAATGTTGCCATTTCTTTATTTTAATTCTTTGAGCTCTACAATCCAACTTGTTCCTTTTTCTGCCATAACTTTTAATGACAATGCTTTGTCTCGGGTTATGATAGCAGATGGAATATCATCCAACTTGTAAAGAAATTCAGGATTGTCTGTTCCTATAAATGCTTGGACAATTAATCCACAGCTTTCATAAGGATAATCTTCCTCACATTGAAATATACCATATGCTTGAACTGGGGAAACAAAATCTGGGTCGTCATCATAAACTGGTTCTGGTGCATTTGTCCAGCTAATCTTAAAAGCCAGCTTTCTTGTGCTAAACAGTATTGTTTCAAGGTTTTTCTCACCAGTTCCTTGCCACGAATTTACTGTTTGCCAGCTTTGGGTTTGTTGTGCCGTTGGAACTGGAGTAGCAGTAGATTTAGGTGTGATTATTGGTGTATTGGTTGCTTTGAGTGGTTCTGTATTAAAAACAGCACCCGTAACGGTAACAACACTTTGTGGAGGAGGAATTTCCGCGAATTGGATTTTTTTAGATGTTGCTTGTGCGTCGGGGGTTACATCAAGAAAAACCACGTCTATATTTTTCTCTTGTTTTACTCCCAAGACCTGAACTTCCCCATTCAAACTAACAGTTACGTCTTTATAGGAATTTTGTAGTGCAAACGTTTTGACTTTTCCGTCAGCCACAAAGGTTTCTTCAAGATATTTTTGTTTAGGAAAAGATGCAGTAGGCGGTGGTTTTATTTCTTTAACCTGTGCGGCAACAATTGGTTCTGGCTCTGAAGAGAGAGCGCCCAAGATTAAAACAAAAACCAGAAAGACAGTTAGCCAAAGCCACCATTTTTTAAGAATTTGTTTGGTCATTGTTTTGCCCAAAAATCAGAGCCATACTATTTAATAACTATATTTCTGCACATCAAAATATGGTTTTTTACATTGCACCTCAAAACTATTGTAAGTGTATTTTCTTATATCAAAGAAAGTTCCATCTTTTCTTGCAAAACTTATTAACGGCACTTCATTGTTTCCGATTGAAATTAACTGCATTTTTGTTTTGAATTCGTTGTTAAGTTTTAACTCGCAATCTCCCCAGTCAAAGCTATTTTTGTTTTCAATAATCAGAACAACGGAGTAAGGGTCGTTTTTATTTGGGGCAAAAACATCTTTGATATTTACCGCTATTTTCTCTTCGGAGCTTGGTGTATTACTACTGGGACTTGTAGCTACTACAATTACTATCAAAAAAACCAGAAATCCTAAAAATGATAATCCTATAATTATATTTTTTTTCCTATGTTTTAGTTGTTTCTCTATATTATCTTGAGCTTCTTTACCGCTCAAGTCGGCTGTGCAATGAGAACATCTCGTTGCGTTTGATGGTATTTTGTCTTTGCAAAAAGGACACTTAATCTTTATGTTTTCACTTTTCTTTATAGACAATTTTCTCATAAACTTTTTGTTAAATTATTTTTACTAACCACCCCGACATAGGCGGTTTATGTTGATGCTTATTTTGTTAGTTTAATTTGTTCCTTGTTTGCCCAACCCACTTTGCCAGTATGAACTCCGTCTAAAATCTTTATTTTTACATTAACAACGGTTTGATTTCTACCCAGTAGTGGCTCTGGCGGGTAACTAAACTCTTCTCCCAAAAGTAAAACTTTCGTATCCTTGGGCGTTTCTAAAACATACTTTTCCATTAGAGCAACCAATCTGTCCGCATCGCCGCTTAAAACTGCCTCTGTGGTTTGTTTGTCAAACTCTTGTGGGTCAATCCCGTAAGTAAAGAGTGCGGTTGTGCCCTCGCTATCTAAATAAGCGGACGTTTCAGGTGGTGAGGTTCTAACTATTGACGGCGTTTTTTGAGGTTCTTGTTGTGGTGGTTTTATACTGCTGCCAAGTATTAAAAACAAAAAGACCAAAGCCCCGAAGATAATTCCAAACTTTCCTCTCCCAATTTTGTTAGGTGGTTTAATCAAACCAAAAATTAGGACGAGTAACGCACCTATCATTAGCGAGAAAAATAGATTTGATATAAACATAAAACCCACCGCGAGGGCGATGACTTTCGTCATCCATATTCCTTTCGGAATATGACCTGTTCAGGGCTGCCCAACACGATGGGGTCTATATCCTGAACAGGGTTTGAGACCATATCCATAGAAAACTATGGGGTTAGGTCATTGATTTTTAACTAATTCTATTATACAACATTTGATATAAACATAAAAATAAAGATGGATATAGACCTCAAAAAATACTTCAAAAAGGAGCATCAGGACGCAAAAGTCATTTACCTAAAACTTCAAAAATCTGATTATATTACCTGCTTCCGAAACATCTGGGGTTTGCCAGCCGAAGGTTTTTCTAACCAAGCCAACTATCAAAAATGGCAAAGCGAGTTTCTTATTAAAAGAACAAACAATTTTTTACGCAGTGAGGAATATAAGCAAATGCAGGCAGAAATGCAGCAGAAA
>MHUC01000033.1:0-8417 GCA_001823315.1 Candidatus Wildermuthbacteria bacterium RIFCSPHIGHO2_12_FULL_40_12 | reverse complement strand
GCTGGAAAATGACGCTAAAAATACCCTCTAATAAGTTTGAATATGACATTGAGACGATAATATCAGCATTAGGTTTGCCAGAGAGATACGCATACTTTGTTGAAAGGTCTTTGGTTATGAAAGAGCCGCCCGAGTTTTTCCCATTGGACAGACCGCTACCCAGACCCTTCATAAAGCGTGACCCAAATACAGGCAGGAAAAAGCTTTTTATTGAGATATACGGCGATACTAAATTAAGTGATTTTGGGTCAAAACTTTTTGCTTACAATTTCAAAAGGTTACAACCCAAAGTTTATGACTACGGCACAATTAAAAAACTGGGTGTTTCTAATTTTGATATTTGGGAACAACTTGCCAAATGGCGTTCCGAGGGCAAGTCATACAAAGAAATACGAACATTGGCACAAGAAAAATTGAATTATTTTATTAAATACGATGAGCAGGTTAAAACTTACCTGAACCGATATAAAAAATTAGGGTATACAAGAAAAAAGAAAGTTTAGTGTATCTTTTTGGATTTTGGCGGTGTGAAACAATACGGTTATAGACCGTATTTTTGTTTTCAAAATATAAAAATAAAAAATGAGTAAATACTATAAAACCGCCAACTTTTACCAATCCACTTTTTTATTTTCAAAAGGTCTTGAGTTAATCAGTGTTGACCGCACAGACCCGAAAAAATGCGAGTTTGTATTTGCCGACACCCCCGAACGAGAACTACTTGTCGGGGTTTTTAATTTCAGTAAAGAAAACGACCCCGAAACAATGGTTGACTTCCGAAAAGCCGTATTAGCCATAAAAACACTCAAAAACGCTTTGCACCAACCCTAACTATGCTTTCTATCCAAAGAACAAAAGAACTGCTTAACGAGCCAGAAATAAGTGATACAGAGGCGGAACAAATACGCTCCAAGTTTTATATGCTGGCGGATTTGCTTTTAGATAGCTGGCAAGCTAACGGGAAAAAGCCGAGAAGTGCAGAAAATAAATATAAAAATTATGAGCAATCAAAACAAACTTAAAAACTGGATTAACTTTCAACGGGATATTCTGTCGCTATATCGTAAGAAAACTATCAGTCGCAATGAGTATTTTACCTATCTGCACTTGCGGCTTAACTGTAATCCTTACGGGATAGCCGTTACAAGTATAAGCGACATAAATAATGATGTTTTTGGGGGTAAAGTTACCGATAACTACATCAATAAATTGCTATTGTCCTTACGGAGTAAAAGGTTGATATGGTATAAAGACCGTCAGGGTAGCAGAGGTTCGTTTGAGGTTCACTTTGGAGATTTTATAATGCCTAACGACATTATTAGGACGTTAGATAAGTATTTTATTCCTGAACCAGTCACAAGTGACAACAATACTGAAAGCCCCATTAAGTCAGAGGTTAAACCCGAAGCTGATACGGTTAGTCACGAGTTTGAAAAGCAAAAAACCGAGTTAAAATCAGGATTTTCTTTTCCTTTTCAGCCCCACCAAGTCAGAGGTTACAATACCGATACCTATAAAGAAAAGAAAAATGAGATTTCCGATGTATCTTACGATACATCGGGAGCAAAGCTCCGTTTTAATAAATCAGAAAATCGTAATCTTTTAACAAATAGGGGCTTTTACCCACGAGATAGCGATGAGGAAAGGGTATGGTTTATAGCCAAGGAAGTCGGCGAGGAAGAAATGAAGTTTCTGTTATCTATCCTAAATAAACACGGGTTATCATTCATAGAACGGGCTTTTGAACAATACAATGAACTAAAAACTAAAGAGGAAGTTGATAATCCTCCTGCCTATTTGAACAAGATTATTCAGAGGTTAATAGCGGAAAATAACGGATAGAAATTATGCGATTTGCTAAAGAAAAAATCCACGAATTAAAGGAAAAAGTGAGGTTTGAAATGGTCAAAAACCCGCATATCAGCATACTTGAATTACAGGGCATTTTGGGCTATAATTATGGGCATAAATTTGACAAGAACTTCATCGGAAAGCTAAAACGCAAAGTCCACCGTGAACGGGCAATGCGGCTCAATTTCGTTTCATTAAATGAGGATATAGCCGTATTTGAGGACTTAATACGATACGGCAGGCAGTTCTTGGTTGATATTGTCTTTAACGATGACGGCAAATATACGCCAATGCAAATAATAGCCGCATTTAGAAATGTAATATGGGCAGAAAGCACGCTGATTGATATGAAATTAAACTGCGGCACATATCAGCAAGTGCAGCACAAAACTGAAAAAGAAAAGCCGCTTACTCCCGAACAACAAGAAAACATAAACAGAGGTTTAGATATGATATTTTCAATAACTTGTGACAAATGTGTTGCTTCTCACCACCAAGAAGGTCACCAGAAAAATACCTAACAAATATGCTTACCCCCATCAAAAGAGCCATAATTCACACTCGCAAAAGCTCAATACGGCAAAGTGACGAGAGCCACGAAACCCAAATGGAGGCGTGTCATTTTGTTGCGAACCGTTACAATGCAAAAGTTGTAAAGATTTGGAACGAAACATTTTCGGGACGCAAAAATGTCCGTCCCGTTTTTGATGAAGTGCTTGAGTTTATTGACAAAGGAAAGTTAAAAATTGACTACTACATTATTCGGGCGATAGACCGTTTTACTCGTGCGGGAACGGCGGAATATGAAACGATGAAAAAAGAACTCTCTAAAAGAGGGGTGGAACTCATTGATAGCTACGGCATTATTCAACCACCCAAAAATACGCTTGAACATTTGGGGTTTCAGTATGACTGGAGTATGCAGTCACCGAGCGGGATAGCGGAGGTAGTAATGGCAGAAAATAGCAGAACCGAAATAACAAATATGCTGACCAGAATGATAGGTCAAGAAATACGCCTGACCCGTGATGGCTATAAAGTAAGACAACCCAGCGATGGTTACGTAAATAAAAAAATCCCCGTGGATGGCAAAAAGAAAGTAATACAAGTGCCAGACCCTGAACGAGCACATTTTTATATTGAAATGTTTAACCTGCGTGCTGCTGGTATATATTCCGACAAAGAAATAGCCGAAAAATTAAATGCACTGGGCTTTAGGACAAAAAAACAAAATAAGTGGAGTAATAAAAAAGACAAAATCATAGGCACAAAAGGCGGCGTGCCTTTAACTGTTAAGCACTTGCAAGAAATTATTAAAAGACCGATTTATGCGGGTGTTAGTTGTGAAAAATGGACAAATTATCAACCGATTAAAGCTCAATATGATGGTCTTGTTACTGTTGAAACTTTCAACAAAGCCAACAGGAGCAAGTTTTTTATTAAAGAGGACGGAAACGGCAGTTTGCAAATACTTTATGATTATTCGCCATTTGAAACGAGGCAAAAACGGTTAAGAAATAATCCACTCTTTCCTTACAAGTTCATCTTGTGCCCTCTTTGCGGTAAGCCGTTTATGGGCAGTTCACCAAAAGGTAAAATAAATTGTTACCCGACTTATCACTGTGCTCGTGGACATAAGTATTACGGCATAAGCAAGGGCGAGTTTGAGGGTAATATAAGAAAGTTTATTAAGGGTCTGCAATTTCGCCCAAAGTATCTTAACTATTTGGAAACGGTATTGTTGGACAGATACCGAGAACGGGAAAAGGAAGTAGCAAGTAGTTCTGTGTATATCAACAAAGAGGTTACTGAATTAAAAAGCCAAAAAGTTATGGCTCTTGATGCCCTTATTACAACAAAAGAACCCACCATCAGAGCCGAAATTGAGCAGCGTATAGCTGTCCTGCAACAGCAAATTAACACAACGGAGCGGGAACGCAATAAAATGGACATTACCGAAAAGGACATACACGACTTTATAGCATACGCCAAATACCTAATGGAACACACCGAGGAATTGTTAATTCCTTTAGATAATACTGCAAATCTTGAAGCACAACGGGCGTTATTCGGTCTTGTCTTTGATGAAATACCAAACTACCATCAAATACTTAATGGAACACCCAAATTGTCCTTTATTTTTGAGCTTTCTGCGGATTTTCACGAAGGAAAATCCTATAGTGTCCGCCCCCCGCGACTCGAACGCGGAACATTCACCTTAAGAGGGTGCTGCTCTACCAATTGAGCTAGGGGCGGATGTTTAAAATTTTTCAAAAACTGTGTGCCCCCGCCAGGGCTCGAACCCGGAATTCGACGTCCGAAGCGTCGCGTGATATCCATTTCACTACAGGGGCAGTTCAATATATTATACCAGAAAATCCAGATTTTTCAATTATTTCCTGTATCTCTCTCTTAGGTCTTGGACTATTTTAGGAAGCACTTTGAGGACATGATCTATGTCCTTTTTTGTCGTTTGTCTGCCCATAGAGAACCTCAAAGCTCCGTTGAGATATTCCCTGTCCGAGCCGATGGCCTTAAGTACATGAGACGGCTCAACTGAATGCGAGGTGCAGGCAGAGCCGCTTCCGGCGCAGATGCCATATTTATCAAGTTCCAATAAAAGCACCTCGCTCGTCAGACCGGGAACCGATATGTTCATATTGTTTGGCAATCTTTTGTCGCCCAGAGCGCCGTTAACCACGACGTCGGGAAGCAAGGTCTTTATTTTTTTGATGAAATGATCTCTCAAATCAACTAATCTTTTGGGCTCTTTTTTGTCTATTTGGCTCAAGGCCGCGGCCAATCCGCCGATAGCCATCAGATTTTCGGTTCCGGCCCTCAGGCCTGCCTCTTGCTCCCCGCCCAGCAGAATGGGAGAAAGCTTAACCCCCCTTCTTACGTACAAGACACCTACCCCTTTCGGGCCGCATATTTTGGAACCGTTAAAGGTAAGCAGATCAACACCCAGACGGTTAGCGTTCATATCCAGATATTCCGTCGCCTGACAAGCATCGACGTGAAACAAGACCTGTCCCGACTCTCTGACCAGTTTCCCTATCTTTACGATAGGTTCAATAGTGCCTATTTCGTTATTGGCATACATTATCGACACCAGAGCGGTGCGGGGGCCTAATTTACTTTTGAAATCCCTCAGATCAACAACCCCTTCTTTATCTACTTTAACAAACTCAACCCCTCGTCCCTTCTTTTTTAAAAATTCCAGTGCTTTTAGAACCGACGGGTGTTCAATGGGTGTAGAAATTATCTCCCCCTTACTGCGAGAGTCGGCCAACCCCAAAATAGCCAGGTTATTCGACTCTGTTCCAGAAGAAGTAAAAATAATTTCATCAGAATGAGCGCCTAAAAATCTGGCTACTTTCATCCGGGCCTGCTCTATGTATTCGCGCGCTTCCCTGCCGCAGTCGTTATATGAAGAGGGGTTGCCGTACAATTTGACGATTTGAGCCATCTCTGCGGCAACCTTTTTGTCTATAGGAGTAGAGGCAGCGTTGTCAAGATAGATTATTTTATTACTCATAATTTAAGTAATCAGGATAACAGAACGCAGCTGGCTTGGCCAAGATTGAGGCAAAAGCGAGTATTGCGACGAGCCATATTGTAATATGGTGAGGAGTAAACGGAGCTTTTAACGAAAATATTGGCCAAGAGCGTACTCCGACGTAGCCCGTCGGAGAGCAGCCAGCAAGTTCTACACGAAACGTCGCCGCTCGGGCCAGAACAGAAGAGATAAGAACCCTCCCATAAGGCCGACGTCTCTGATGATAACTTCGCTTATGCCGAAAGTGAGTAAAACAGCGACCAGGAATATCAGCGCCAAAACGGAGAATATTTTTATGAAAATGTTGCTCAAAACGCTTGCGCCTACCAGCAGCTCAAAAACGCCGCTGGCGTAGACGACATCCATCCCGCTGACACCCACCCTTGAGGCAACCGAGAGAGCGCCTTGAGGGATCCAAGCGCTAAGCCAGTACTGGGGGTTCAAAAATTTATCAACTCCGAACCAAATGAAAACCACCGCCAGACCGAGACGCAAAAAAATATTGGAGTAACGAAGGGACTGGAACATAGCGGTATATTGACAGAAACTAAATATTAGTGTATAATATAAGTATCTTTAAAACTAGGGTTGATACTGGCGACTTCGTACTTACGTGGCATAGGGAACCTATCTCGCAAATAATCCTCAAACGCGTTCTCGACTATTTTGGCCGAGTGCTAGGCTTGCCGACACAGGTGTATCTTGACGATACATCAAGGAGGCGTAACGAAGCAATCGGGCAAAATAGACAGAACCCGAAGGGATATGACAAATTTTATCCATAACTGCGTTGCTCCTCCTCGGCGTATCGCAGAGGATACGCCTTCGTCGTCCCGTCTTGTTCTAAATAAAATTTGTCAATATCGCGTTAGGAATTATTTGCGAGATAGGTTCCGGATCTTCACCCCGTTTCACGGGAAGTGAGAATTCATTACTCTTCTATTGTAGAAGAATATCCTTGCCACAACAAGTATCGGGTCGTCGGTTCAAATGAAAAACCCACCTCATCGGTGGGTTTTTCATTTTCACACAGAGCAGTGTGACTCGATATACTCCAGCGCTTTTTCATTCACTATCCTCGATGCTATGTTCTCTTTTATCTTTGCCGGGTCGATATCAGCTTCGCCGGACCCGCTGGCTATGGCCGACTGAACAACCTGACCAGCCAACTCCTGAACCTCTTCTTGGGTAGCTTGAATATTAAGTTCTTTGGCCAGCTTCCTTAGTATCAAAGATGTCTTGACCTGTTTTACGGCGTCTTTCGTCCAGTCATTTTTCAGCTCTTCCTGGGTCTTCCCTATTCTTGCCAGGTATAAACCGAGTTCCAGGCCTTTTCCGTGCAGGGTGTGGTCAAAGTCGGAGACCATTATGTCGAGCTGTTTGTTGAGCAAACCTTCGGGGACCTCTATTTCAGAACGGTCAATGATGTTATCCAGGATCTCCAGGCGCAATTTATGGCTCTCTTTGATCTTTTTCTCCTGCGTCAAACCCTCTCTGAGGCTTGCTCTTAACTCCGAGAGACCGGCGAAGCGGCCCAGCGATCTGGCAAAATCATCATTAATTTCCGGCCTTATGACCTTCTTGACGTCATTCACTTTAACTTTGAAATCCAAATTTTTGCCGGCAATGTCTTTATAAAAATAGTCCTCGGGAGCGGTAAGGGAGAACGATTTCTCCTCCCCTTTCTTCATTCCCACTAACTGATCCTCAAATCCCGGGATGAAACTTCGTCCGCCTATTATAAGAGGGTGGTTCTTGCTTATACCCCCTTCGATGATCTGGTTGTCTTTCTTTACTTCAAAATCAACCTCAACCCTGTCTCCCTCTCCTGCCGTCTCGCTATCGTCTTTGCCGATAAAGCTGGCCCTTGAATTCTTGATAGTTTCTACGGCATCGTCCACTTCTTTTTCTTCCACTTTCACATCCTGCCTTTTTACTTTTATTTTGCTAAGGTCGGCGAGCTCCACGTCCGGGAACAGGTCCAGCAGTATCGAATACCTGAACTGGGCCGGATCATTGCTTTCTACGGACAACTGGGACGTATCAAGAACATCAAGGGAGTCACCCTTGATAACATCCGACAAACTTTCCTCTACCGCTATCTCAAGGGCCAAGGCCCTGACCTGTTCCCGGTCAAGGTGTTTTTTGAGCAGTTCTTTGGGCGCTTTTCCTTTCCTGAACCCTTTTATATCAAGGTTGCTGCCCAGCATGCTCTCGGCTTTATTTAAATATCTTTGGAGATCTTCCCGGTCAAGTTCCACGATCGCCTTGACCTGGTTATTGTTCAGTTTCTTGAGGTTGTGTTTCATCTTTTTCGGAAGTTTGAGCAAATTCTATGGCCTCCTTCGGCGACCTGACGTCGATCTTCCACCCGGTAAGTTTGGCCGCAAGGCGAACGTTCTGTCCCCTTTTGCCTATAGCCAGCGAGAACTGATCGTCGGATACTTCAACAAGAGCATGTTTTTTGTCCTCATCCAGGATCTTAACATCGAGAACTTTTGCGGGAGAAAAAGAATTGGCTATGAACTCAGCCACCTTGTCGCTCCACAAGATTATGTCTATCTTTTCACCGGCCAGCTCGTTTATGACCGTCTGCACCCTAACGCCTTTCTGCCCGACAAGGGAACCGATCGGGTCAACCCCGCTCTCTTTTGAGGTCACCGCTATCTTTGTTCGGGATCCCGCCTCTCTGGCAATGGCCTTGACCTCGACGGCTCCGCTGTCTATCTCGGGAACTTCCATCCCAAACAAGCCGTAAACCAGCTTGGGATGAGACCTTGACAGTACCACTACCGGACCCCTGGGAGTTTCGTCAACTTTCAGTATCAAGAACCGCAACCGCGAACCGATCCTGTAGTTTTCTCCGGGGACTTGCTCCATGGTTGTAAGTATTCCGTTCGTTTTTCCGATATCAATAAAAACGAGTGGACCTTCTTTCCTTTGAATGACGCCGCTGATTATCTCGCCTTCCTTTTTCTTGAACTCCTCATAAATGGCGCTTCTTTCG
>MHUC01000032.1:18853-20293 GCA_001823315.1 Candidatus Wildermuthbacteria bacterium RIFCSPHIGHO2_12_FULL_40_12 | reverse complement strand
CCAATATCAACGGCAAATGAGCGTATTGCGGAATCGGCAAACCTAATGCCTCCTGAATCAAGATTTGCCTTGGAGTGCTGGAAATAAGGTCTTCTCCTCTAATAACATGGGAAATTTTCATTTCAAAATCATCAATCGCAACCGCGAAATTATACAAAGGCGTGTGGATGTCTTTGGCAACAGAAAAATCCCCTATTTGCTTGACATCGAATTCAATTTCTCCACGGATTAAATCTTTAAATTTTATGATTTTCGCAGGAACCCTGAATCTTAGAATAGATTTTTCTTTATGAGATAACTTATTTTGGATTTCTTTTTTGTTTAATCTGGCGCATTTCCCTGAATAGCGCGGCGATTCCCCTATTGACGCTTGATACTGCCTTTGCGCTTCAAGTTCGTCCTCGGAACAAAAACAATGATAGATTTTATCTTCTGATAAAAGTTGCTCCAAGTATTTTTTATAAATATCGCTTCTTTCGCTTTGACAATAAGACCCGTAATTTCCAGTGTAATTTTTAATTTTTAACTTTAAGTTTTTAGTTTGAGCAGGAGCGATTGGACCTTCATCCCACAGTATTCCTAACCAATTCAATGATTCAATAATATTTTGTTCGTACTCTTTCTTTGACGTTGCCTCGTTGGTATCTTCTATTCTTAAAATAAATGTTCCGTTGTTATTTTTGGCAAAAAGGTAATTGAAAAGAGCGGTTCTTGCCGATCCAATATGCAAAAAACCGCTTGGAGACGGAGCGAATCTGGTTCTCACCGCCATTGGTTCCTTTGCTTGAGAAGATTTTTTTGGCATACAAAAAACTATAATTTCAAGTACTCCCAAAGATAAGACGCTATAATTTCCGCCGCTCTGGGTTTTGCGAACTTGGCGGCGCCATCGCTCATTGCGTCAAGTTCGTTTTGGTGCGAGAACAAATATTTTAACCTATCCAAAAAAAAGTGATGAGTGAAATTCGCCTCCTCTATCACCAGACAAGCGCCATTGTGAGAATAACTATAAGCATTTTCTACCTGATGGTTTTGGGCGGATTCCGGCAAAGGTATCAAAATAGACGGCTTTTTAACGGACGATATTTCAAAAATACTGCCAGAACCGGCCCGAGACACGACCAAGTTGGCAACCTGATAAGCATCGGCTAATTCCGTTTCGTTCAAGAACGGGTATAAATGATAGTATTTTTTTGAATCTTCTTTTGTGACCACTTTGGCTTCGGCATCAACGTTTTTAAAGTTATTCGTGCCACACTGATGAATTACTTCAAATTTATCTATCAGATCGGGAAGGGTCTGCAAAATCACATCGTTAATCCTTTGGGACCCTTGAGAACCGCCCAAGATTAAAATGACTGGCTTTTCTCCGGTTAATTTAAAGATATTTTTGGCCTCTTGAACAGAACCTTGTAGAATTTCCGACCTGACAGGATTGCC
>MHUC01000032.1:0-18845 GCA_001823315.1 Candidatus Wildermuthbacteria bacterium RIFCSPHIGHO2_12_FULL_40_12 | reverse complement strand
TGGCAGCGCCGGGTATAGCGTCTGATTCGTGCAAAAACACAGGGGTGCCAAGCATCCAGCCAGCCACAACAACCGGCAACGATCCATATCCTCCTTTGCTGAAAATCACGTCCGGGGACAGCCAAAATATATTAAAAAAAGCTTGAACCGTACCGATAGGAATCTTGAAGATGATGTCAATTATGTTCTCAAGAATACTGCGGAAATCAAAATATCTCCTCATTTTTCCTGCCATAATATATTTTATCCTAATGTCTTCGTTAGAAAGATACACGGCAGATGTCTCGTCCTTTGGACCAATATAGAAAAAACGGACGCTCTCTCCGGCAGACACCCTTTTGAATTCTCGATAAATAGCGATAATTGGAAAAATGTGGCCACCGGTCCCGCCACCGGTGAATAAGATCTTCACTCCGTTAGAAGTTTGTTGTTATAGAATATATTATTCATTTCAAACAAACATTTGTTTTGTTATTACTCCCCGTCTTGTAGATTACATAAAATTTTTTGTGAAAAAAAATCATGCCCAGAACTTCTAACGGGGTTCTGCTCTTTACCTATATTATACCATCTTGCGATTTTTAGACACATTAAGCAACAATCCCAAAGCAATCAGCTCAAAAACCAGATGAGATCCGCCGTAACTGATAAAAGGCAGAGGCACCCCTGTTGGAGGCAACAACTTTACAATAGACCCTATATTAACTATTGCCTGAACTATTATCCAAGAAGTAATTCCAATAGCTAATAATTTAGAAAATGCATCCGGCGCGCCCTTGGCAATTTCCAATCCCCGCCAAAGAAAAATCATAAACAGCAAAACCAGCGTTGCTCCGCCAAGAAAACCCAATTCTTCCGCAATAACAGAGAAAATCGTGTCTGACATCGCTTCTGGCAGAAAACCGAATTTCTGACGCGACATTCCGAGACCCAGTCCGGTTAGCCCCCCTGATCCTATCGCAATCAACGCTTGCTTAATTTGATACCCTTTACCCATAGGATCGAAATCTTGGCTTAAGAATACCGTTATTCTGCTCAAGCCATACGGCACTTTTTTAATCAATATCCAAAACGCGCTGGCTCCTAACATCATTATCAAAACAAGATGCCACCAAGGCGAGCCGGCCGTAAAGTAAATCACGGCTCCCACAACAGAGATTATGAAAAGAGTGCTTATATCCGGCTGGCTGTATAGAAAATAACCAATGATCCCAAAAAGAATTAAGAATATGAATAAGTTCAAGATCAACGAACTCGAATTTCTAAACAGCGTTTTAGATGACAAATTCCGAGGCGTTTTCTTGAATAACCCTCGTCTCGTCGCGCCGAAGAATCTCTCGGCTGATTGAAATCTGCTTTCCATTAAAGCCGCGAAATAAAGAATAAAAGTCAGCTTCAATGATTCTGATGGTTGAAAGGTGAACAATTTCAAATCAAGCCACCTCGCAGCGCCCCCGTAGCTAACGCCAATCCCTGGTATTAACACCAACGCCAAAAGAGCAATGTTTAATAAAAACAGGCCAAAAGACGCTTTTCTAATTAATGTCAGGTTTATTTTAAAAGCCAGAAAGGACAAAATAATTCCAGGAATTAATCCGGCTTGAATCTGATGCCATAAAAAAAAGAAAGGGTTCTGAAAACTTTCGTAAGAAAGAACCGAAGAAACGCTGGCAAGAACAAGTATCCCAATCATTATCATAAAAGCGCAGACAATGATTAGGGCTCGATCCGGGTATTTCTTAATTTTTCTTTCCATAAACTTTAATATACTTTTTAAATAAATCCCCTCTTTCTTTGTAGTTCTTAAAGACGCCGAAGCTCGGAGACGCGGGCGATAATAAGCAAATATCGCCCTTTTCAGTATTTTCCAAGCTAAGCTTTATGGCTTCTTTCATATCGTTTACAAAAAAATAATTTATCGCTTTCTTACTTTTGTTAAACCGAAAATATTTTTTTACTGCTTTGGCAATTTTTCCTCCGGTAGTCGGAAAAAGTATCAGGTTCTTGATTTTCCGCTGCGCAATAACTCTTGCCAGCTTGCTATAATCTAAACCGCTCTCAAATCCTCCTAAAATTATTGCTCCTATTCGATCGCCCAACGCTTCAATGGCGGCAATGGTAGCTTGTGGAATGGTGGCGAGAGAATCGTTATAAAAATCCACGCCAGAATATTTACCTACAAATTCAAGACGATAAGGCATCCCTTTAAAGTTTTTTACTGCATTTGTTATTTTTGCTAACGGCACATTAAGAATCCTGCCAACAATTATAGCGGCCATAGTATTGACCAGATTAAATTCTCCTTTTAAGCGGCAGTTTGCCGTATGAAACATCTTCTTTCCGTGATAAACGACAAGGTCTTGTCTCAAGCGATAGTCACCACTTTGACTCTTCAAAGAAAAAGATATTTTTTTTGATTTTGCCTTTTTGACCGCTTCTTTCAATAATTGATCGTCTTTGTTGTAAATTAGAACGTCATTGCTTTTTTGGTGAAGAAAAATATTTTTCTTTGCTTGAAAATATTCTTGAAAATCCCGGTAGTAATCCAGGTGAGCGGGATAAATATTAAGGAAAACGGCGATGTTTGGACTTGTTCTCAAATTCATCAGTTGATGACTCGACATTTCGTAGACAAAAATATCTTTCGGCTTGGCTTTAAACAGCAAAGAAAGCGCTGGCTTGCCGATATTACCCACTAAATAAACTTTTTTGCCTCCTTGCTTAAGAATCTTGTAAATTAAGGAGCTTGTCGTTCCCTTTCCTTTTGTTCCGGTAATGCCGATTATTTTGCCTGGGCAATGCCTTAAAAAAAGTTCTGTTTGAGAGGTAATTTTACCTTCTCGAAAGGCCTGCTTTAGTGCCTGATTATTGACTGGAATGCCTGGTGATTTAATGATCAAGTCGTATTGTTCTAAAGGTTTAAGATAATCTCTACCCAAATACCACGTAACTTTTCTTAATAATTTTAAATTTTTAATTTTGAATTTTGAATTTTTATCTTTGTCCCCTACTCCCAAAATCTTACCTGGAAACAACTTCCTTAAAAACATCAAAGTGTCTACCCCTTCTTTTCCTAATCCCAATATGAGAATTTTTTTGGGATTTAGCTCCTTTTTTAAATTCAACATTTTAATTAAAACGGACTATCTTAGGATTGATCTCCTTGCCTAAACAAAAACGACTCATTAGACGAAAATTATAAGGGTCGTCGCTTAAAAAAAATTGGTGCTGCTTACTTTTTTTTAAGCTGTTAGCCAATTTTTCGTTTTGTCTCAATAACGATCTAAAGCTTAGCGCTAAATCTTTTGCCGGATTAATAATCCGGACGCGCTTTCCCATCGCAAAAGAGATTACTTTTTTTAGCAAAGGGTAGTGAGTGCAGGCCAAGATCAGCGTGTCAATCTTTTTCTTTTTTAACGGCGCCAAGTAATTTTTCACTATCAATCTGGTTTCTTTTCTCTCAAACCAACCTTCTTCTATTAATGGAACCAACAAAGGACAACTTTCTGTGTAAACGTTGAGGTCGGCCACTTTTTTTAATAGCGCTCTACGATGAACGCCGCTATTTACGGTGCCCGGCGTACCAATGATACCGATTGTTTTATTCTTGGTTGATTGAATAGCGCCACTAACCCCGGGCGTAATGATTTCAAAGATTGGTGTATCTTTGAATTCTCTCCTTAAAAAATCTGCCGCCAGAGCAGAAGCGGTATGGCAAGCAATAACAATCACCTTGGCTCCTTTTTTTAAAAGAAACTTCACGATTTCTTTTGAACATTGCCGAATAAAACGAGGGCTTTTCGTTCCATATGGCAATCTGGCGGAATCGCCAAAATAAATAATCTGGTAATCCGGTAAATATCGGAGAAATTCTTTTACCACGGTCAAACCGCCAATCCCAGAATCAAATATGCCGATCATATCCGGTAGTAGCCATTCCCTCTAATTCTTGTATGGTTTTCATCAGAAGAAAAGGTAATTATGAATATATTTTAACCATCAATTCGTATACCCGATAGAGAACGGGGTCACTACCGGGTCATAGTAAACGAATGGCAACCCCTATTATTGCTAAAACCACTCCGACCAGCCAAAAACGCATCGTTATTTCGTGAGGCGTCCATCCCTTTGCCTCAAAGTGATGATGTATGGGAGTCGCTAAAAATATTTTTTTACGAAAAAACTTTTTAGATGCTAACTGTATAATGATTGAACCCACTTCAATCACTAAGAGACCGCCAATGATAGGCAAAACCGCGATAGAATCGGTTAAAAACGCAACCACTGCCATAGTAGAAGTCAACCCCAAAATACCGGTTTCACCCATATAAAACCTGGCTGGAGGTATGTTGAACCATAAAAACGCGAATAGAGTGCCGGAGATAACGGCGCACAAAGAAGCTAATTCTATCTTATCTTGAGCAAAAGCAATCACCGTAAAAGCGCTGAAAATAGTGGCGAAAATACCGCCAGCTAATCCATCTAATCCGTCAATAACTCCGCCAGCCCAAGACGCCAGCATCACTATCACAAACAACGGTATGTACCAAAAACCAATAGACAGATCTATGCCCCCGGGAAAATTCAAAATCAAAGGAATATGGATGCTGTCCCAATTAAGCTTAAAATAAAACCACCAACCGCCAATCAAACCGATCAAGGCGACAATGATTAGACGCCTCGTGAATGTCATTCCCCCTCCAACATAACGGCCTCGCCCAAAAACTTGCAAAAAATCATCAAGGAGACCGACTAAAGAAGCCGCAATAAGCGTAAAGAAAGGAAGCCAGGTTTCGCTTCGAGATAGAAAATTAATTCTCTTAAGCCACCAGTATTTATCCCCGAATGACAGCAGCAAAAGAAATAACGCTATGACCAGGACCGAAATCCAAATAATTAATCCTCCTCCTCGAGGAACTGCCACTTCCCTGTCTTTGTGCAGGGCGTAAACAACACTGGCGTCTTCGCCGGTAATGGTTTTTTTGCGCGCTTCCTTTTTCCAAAACTTTATCTTGTACAGAAAATTAATCATTGAAGGCGCCAAAATCATAGCTAAAATGGCGGCAAAAGCGAAAAGAGAGAAAATTTTAATCAGATTAAAATTAAAAAGCGTCATTTTTTACGTTGCTTTTTTATTGCCATTGATAAGCTCCATTCAACCAATCCATCATTTTTTCCATATCTCCAAACCTATCTTCCGAGCTTAATACTATGTTGACTAAATAACTTTGCTTGTCTGGAGCCAGATAAATTATCGCCAAGCAACCGCCGGCTCTCAAAGTCCAACCGGTCTTCCAGCTTAGGTCGGGCATCGTTCCTAAAAGTTCATTGGTGCTTTTTAGTTTGCGAAACAATATACCGTCAGCCGAATAAACATCGAATTCGGAGAAACGTGCAATATCCCAAATTGATGGTTCGGTCTTGAGTATGTAAATCGCTAATTTAGCGACATCTTCAACGGTTGAATAATTCGTCAGGTCTTGTTGATTTTCAGGGTCCAACCCGGTTGGGTTAACAAAAAATGTATCTTCCAATCCTAATTCAGCCGCCGTGATGTTCATTAAATCAACAAACTCTTTCTCGTCCATCATATCGGCTAAGGCAAAAGCCGCTCCATTATTGGACTCAATTAATAAAAAATAAAGAAGATCTTTGACAAAAAACTTCTCTGCGACTCTTAGATTGCCAGATCCCTGTTCGTTCTCCACTTTGGCGGCTTCGGAAGAAATCTCTACCGTTTCTTCAAAATTATAATTCCGCATAACAAGCAAAGCGGTCATTAATTTTGTGATGCTTGCTATGGGTAATTTCTCCTGAATGTTTTTTTGGAAAAGAACCTTTTCGGTTCCGTCTTTTTTGATTAACACTGATATTGCCGAACGCGCTCCAACCTCCAACGCATCGGTTTCTTCTTTTCTCGATGGCTTCATGCTTTCAAGCTGTTTTTCAATGGCGGCGTTCTGATTTAAAACTTCTTCTTCTTGAGCGGCAACATTCGTATAAAAAAAATCTTCCAGCTTCTGGGCAAAGACATTGATCCCCCACCAAAGCGGCAGGCCTAAAAATATTATGATAAAAAATAATCTTAAGCTTTTGCTCATTATGAAAATTACCTATCTTTTTCGTCGCCGACCGGTTTGATATGCAATTCTTTAAGCTGTTCTGTCTCCACTTCAGATGGCGCTCCCATCATTAAATCCTTGTTATCCCCCGTTTTGGGAAAAGCGATTACTTCTCTTATGTTGGGCTCATTCAAAAGTACCGCTAAAAACCTATCAATCCCAGGCGCAATACCGCCATGAGGAGGAACACCGTACTTAAACGCTGTAAGCAAGTGGCCGAATTTCTGCCGTATTTGTTCTTTACTGTGACCCATCGTTTCAAATACCGCTTCCAAAATTTCCGGCTTGTAAGACCTCAAGCTCCCTCCGCCAATCTCAACTCCGTTCAGGACAAAATCATGCTGATAACCCAGAATTTTTTCTGGGCTTTTTTTAATTTTTTCGATGTCATCGATTTGAGGTCTTGTAAAAGGGTGGTGCACCGCATCCCAGCGTCCTCGCCCTGAGCCCATCGAAGGGTTTTCTTCCTTTCTCCACTCAAACATCGGAAAATCAATAATAAAACAGAAAGCCAGTTCATTAGGATTTTCTTTGTCTTTTCTGACGTCTGGTTTGTCGGTCTTGTATTTTTCCATCGCGTCATTATATTTTAATCTCGGAAACGGAATACTTGTAATTTTCTTTTCCGGAAAAAGCTTTTCAATAATTCCTATATACAATTCCTCCATAAGAACTAAGATGTCCTCCTGTTCCACAAAAGCCATTTCGATATCTAATTGTGTAAACTCGGCTTGGCGGTCTCCTCGCGGATCCTCATCTCTTAGGCAGCGCGCTATTTGAAAATATTTTTCTATACCCGCAACCATTAACAATTGCTTATATTGCTGGGGCGATTGCGGCAAAGCGTAAAAAAGGCCTGGTTGAAGACGAGCCGGGACCAAAAAATCGCGAGCGCCTTCGGGCGTAGCTTTGGTCAATAATGGAGTTTCAATCTCAATAAATCCTTCTTTTATCAAAAAATCGCGCATACACTGAATCACCTTTTGTCTGTTTCTTATATTTTCCTGAAGTCGAGGTCTTCTCAAATCCAAGTATCTGTACTTTAATCTCTTATCTTCTGATATGTCATATCCATTCGTATCAATTGGAAAAGGCGGGGTTTCCGCCATAGATAAAATTTCTAATTTCGAGGGCTGAAATTCAATCTTTCCTGTCGCAATTTTTGGATTTATCATGCTGGCTGGCCTTTCTTTTACTTCTCCCTCAATAAACACAACTGACTCTGGTTTTAAAGTTTTTGCTAATTCGTAAGTGTCTTTTACGTCAGGAGAGAATACGATCTGTAAAACTCCACCGCTGTCACGAAGATCAATAAAAAGAATTTTCCCATGTTCTCTTATTGTTTGAACCCAACCAGCCAATTGGATTGTTTTGCCGATAAAATCAACCGAATTGTTAGTTAAGATACGTTTCATTGGCATTATTATAGTAAATTTTTAATCCCTTGGAAAGCTTTGATTTTTTTAAGCTAAGCAATAAAAAAGGACTCAAATACATGAGTCCCTTTTTTGAAAAGGATAACATCAGAACAACCACTGTATTAGATGTGGTTTATGGACCACATCCGCTACGAGTGATTGATCTTCTGCGTTTGATGTTATCGTGAGTCCGACTTTCCGATTAGCAACATATGTGAAGGTTACTGGGTTACAACCTAGGTAGGTATTCGTAATGACTACTCCTTTCGCAGAAGATATCACCATAGAATAAGGGTCTATACCCCAATATATTCCGGGTAATATATAGAATCTGATACATACAAGGACAGAAAATGGCTGCCCGTCATCAGACCTTATTACAATATTACCCATCCCTCTACTACATGATCCTTCGTATTGATACGTATGAACCATACCTGACTCCATAGTCACCAACCACTTATCGAGGAAATAGAACTTCTTGCGTAGTTCATTCGCAAGGAAAAAACAAAGCCAGAAAAAGATTACTGACAAAATTATTGTGACTGTAACCACGGTTTATCGCCTCATTTTTGTAAAAGTACTCTTCCCTGTACTATATTAAATATAGCATATTATAGAGTAGTTGTCAATAGAAAAGCGGGTACCATTAGATACCCGCCAGGAATAGTGTTCATTTTGGACGCATACCTACTCAGTTGCGCCTCCGCACTATTCCCAAATAAAGCCAAACTTGCTACAGGGCTAAATGGAGTATAGCTAACGGAAAAATAATGTCAACCAATAAAAAGGCAGGCGTAAATATTCACCTGCCTTTGAGGAGCTGACGTATCATATGTAATACGCCACATAATGAAAGACACCAATTAAATTTTAGCAAATCCGAGAGACCTGTCAACTGACTGATCGCAATAAAAAGAGGCAGGCGCGATGTCCAACATCTCACGCACCTGCCCTTAGGAGGTGGGCGCATCCGCGAGATGCGCCATATATTAGGCGGTTAGATTGTAGCAAATCAAAAAACCCAATCAAGAGATTAAATCATAAATATATTCTATGTCGCTTCGCTCCTCAAAATTCTTCAAGTAATTTATAAATATCTCCTGCGCCCAGAATGGTAATTACCTCTCCCCCTTTAAGTTCTTTCTTTAAATGATTCAAAATTGCCTCTTTTTTTAAATAGACAACATGGGGTCTATTTATCGTTTCGACCAACATTTTAGCATTTACTTTCTTAGCGATACTCTTTTTCTCTCTACCCGCAACATCAAAAATATCTATGATAATCACTTTATCAAGTTTAGATTCTCTAAAAACTTTGACAAAATCATTAAATAAATAAAAAACTCTCTGGTACTGATGAGGTTGAAAAATACATATAATTTTCTTTTTTCCGAACTTTTCAAAAAGAGCAGATATAGTGGCCTTAACTTCTGTTGGGTGATGAGCGTAATCAGAAACAAGGGTAATATTTTTATCGCCAACGCGTTTTTTTGACACCTCGAATCTGCGCCAAACACCACGATATTCTGAAAGCGCCTTAAGTAAGGTTTTATCCCGGATTTTCAATTCTCTCGCCACGGTAAGAACCGCCATGGCATTATAGATATTATGCTTTCCTGGCACTTTCAAAATTTTCTCCAGTTTCTTTGCTTCCTCTTGTCTTATCGAATAATTCCTAATCTTAAATTTCAGTTTCGAGATTTGCGATTTAAGTTTTGAGATATTCTTGTCGTCTTTATTCGCAACCAAAATCCCGCTTGACGGCAAAAAGGATATATATCTCTTAAATGTTTTCAGTATATTGCTTAAATTTTTGTAAAAATCAAGGTGCTCTCTTTCGATGTTGGTTAAAACAATAATCTGCGGTCGGTAATTCAGAAAAGAAGCCATATGTTCGTCGGCCTCAATAACCAGATATCTTGACTTCCCTATTCTGCAATTTGACCCTTCGACGCTACTCAGGGTCAACCCTGAACTCGTTGAACGGGTTGATCCATCAAACTCTTTTACTTTTGTACCTACGATCACTGTCGGATCTAGTCCGGCCTTGACCAAAACCAAGGCCAACATTGCCGTGGTCGTGCTTTTCCCGTGGGTACCAGAAACAGCAATAGTAAAATATTGCTTTGTTAATTCTCCTAACGCTTGCGGGTAACTTAAGCATTTTATTTTATTCTTCTTTGCTTTTTTGATTGCGGGGTTGTCTTTCGGTACGGCTGGACTAAAAACAACCAAATCTAAATCTCTTGGTAAATTTGATTTATTAGATATAAATATCTTTACTCCCCTTTTCTTTAAATCATGAGTGATTTCAGACGCGACTAAATCAGATCCTGTTACTTTATGTCCCCTTTTTAAGTAATACAAAGCTAAAGCTGACGTTCCAATACCTCCAATGCCAATAAAATGGATCTTCATATAATACAACTAGCCTAATGGATACGATTCTAATGCTATATATTGAGGTCCCCCCTTTTTCAAAATACTTTCCATAATCTCAATAGAATTCACGCTAAAAGATAAAGAAATATCATTATCTATTATGGGTATTGCTTCGGGATCTATTCTACGAAATTCCCATTGCCTTATCCTCGCAAGCGTAATATGAGCAGTATAAGTCCTGTTTTCGTCTGTATTTACTGTTTTCTCGTTCCCGGAAAACAGTAAAGATCTTTCCAGCTCTCTTTGTAATTTTCCCAATTTAGGATTTTCTCCAACCGCCCAAATCATCCGCGCCCCCACACCATAACGATTGCCATGCCCATAATCTTGCTGTAAATCCTCTTTTTCTTGTTTGGTGCGAGGGCGTGGCGGTTTTTTATCCTTTGGGCCATAGCAAATTTTATCTAACGCAACCGAGAAAGATTCTGTTTTGGCGGCAATCCTTTCCGTTACGGCCAAGACGTCTGGCAACTCTGCATCTGCCAAATAACCGAGGAAAGACAGCGTAATGTGTAAATTTTCTTTCTTTGTCCAGTGAGCAGGAAGATCAGACCAAAAAGACTGATATCGCAACAATTCTTCTTTTGTTTTGTCTGGTAAATTTATAGCAATGAAAATTCTTTTTCTCGTTTTCATTTTATCGTTTTCCATTCAATATCTTCCTCTTTGCCGGCAAATTCCAGCCACTCCCCCTCAGGAGTTATCACATACCATTTTCTTTTAGAATCAGACCAAACCATATAATTGCCATCATAATACGGCTTTTTAACAATCTCTTTTGGCTTCAACCTATCTATTTCTAACCACTTTTTAAAAACGGTCTCTATGGCGTAGTCCAAGTTCCGAGATTGAGCCCAAGTAGCCACTTTATCAATGGCTTTTTGCGCTTTTTTAACCGATCCCGCCAATACCAATAACTGTTTTGCGGGACGAGTAAACCTTGAATAAATTATCTTTTTCTTTTTGGCATCCCGCTTAATCTTTTTTAAGCTTAATCCCTTGCTGAAAAAATAATGATTGACGATTTTCTGAATCGCCGTTTCTTCTTGGAGTTTTTTCTTCTTTGATTTTTCCTTTGCAACCGCTTTCTTCGGGGTGGTTTTAACCGCTTTTTTTGCCATTTCTTTGTTGTTATTATTGAAACTAATTCTATATTAAGCTATTTTGTTCCTATTTTAAAGGGGTTTTAAAAAGCGGCGATTAGCGTTATAATATCCTAAAAAATGTATGAAAATTATTTTTGTAGGAACGCCGGAATTCGGCGCAGCTATTTTAGAAAATCTTACTGACGCCGGATATAAGCCAGCTTTGATTATTACTGAAACGGATAAACCGACCGGCAGAAAGCAGATTTTTACTCCATCAGTAGTCAAAACAACAGCTCAAAAATACGGACTTCCAATCTTACAGCCCGATAAAATTGGAAATTGCAAATTGGAAATTGAAAATTTAAAACCAGATCTAATTATTGTCGTTGCCTACGGCAAGATATTGCCAAAAAGTATTTTAAACATACCAAAATACGGCTGCCTCAATATACATCCTTCGCTCCTGCCAAAATACAGAGGTCCTTCCCCTATCCAAGAAACCATTTTACGCGGCGACGACGAAACAGGCGTAACCATAATATTGATGAATGAAAGAATGGATGAAGGGCCAATAGTATCAAGCTCAAAAGTCAAAGTTCAAAACTCAAAAGTAAATTACATTGAATTGCATAATCAATTAGCGGAGTTGGGAGAAAAATTACTGGTTGAAACTATTCCTAAATGGATTAACGGTGAAATTAAAGCCGAACCCCAAGACGATTCAAAGGCCTCTTATACGAAGATTATTAAAAAAGAAGACGGCAGAATTGACTGGACAGAATCAGCCGAAATCATCGAAAGACAAATCCGCGCCTTTAACCCTTGGCCTTCTTCGTTTACTGATTTTGATGGTAAAAACCTTAAAATTTTAAAAGCGGAAATTTTAGATCAAAACGGCAATTTTGAATCTGGAGAAATTTTTTTGACAAAAGATAAAAAAATAGGAGTCCAGACGGGAAAAAACTGCCTTGTTATCGAAGAGCTTCAACTGGCAGGAAAAAACAGAATGACCGCCAAAGAATTTTTAAATGGTTATAAAAATTTAGTTGGAACTATTTTAGGTTAAGATTATGATTAGTTATTCAGGGCTTAGAAGAGGAATAAAAATAATTATGGACGGACAGCCCTATGAAATTCTTGAAGCAAGCCCGATGTTCAAGGGTAGAGGCAGTTCTGTTCTCCAAGCCAAAATAAAAAATTTGATCAACGGGAACGTACTATCTCGCAACTTTAGACCGGGAGAAGAATTTGAAGAAGCGGAGATAATAAAAACTAAGATAAAATTTCTATATTCTCACCGAGATAAATTTGTCTTTTGCGATGAACAAAAACCGTCTCTAAGATTTGAGTTCTCAAAAGAAATCATCGGAGAAAATAATCGATTCTTAAAAACCAATGGAACAGTCGATAGTATTGAATTAGATGGCAAAATCATCAACATATCTTTGCCTGTTAAAGTTAATCTTAAAGTCACTGAATCTCCGCCAGGAACCAAGGGTGATAGGTCTCAAGCCGGAAACAAACAGGTAATTCTTGAGACGGGAGCCAAAATAAATGCCCCCTTATTCATAAAAGAAGGTGACATCGTTGAGGTCAATACGGAAACCGGCGAATACGTTAGAAGAATTGAGTAATCAAAGTGTTACGACAAAAAACCGGTATTGATAATTTTTTAGAAGTTGATATGGTAAATTAACCAATCCCGTAGCGACGGCAACAACGGCCAAGACTAATAGGTTTAATCAATGTTCCTCAACTGGCCTAGCCGTCCAAAATCAAGAGGCGGAAGCATTCTTCCGCCCCAATAATTTTACTTGACTCTTCAAAGACAAACCCCCAATACTCGACATTGGGAAATCAGAATCGCATATCCAAAGGACTTGTCTTTCAGAGTCAACCCTGAAAAAACATGATATCCTTCGGTTTAAGCTCAAGATTGAAAACTTACCATCGGGGTTTTGAAGGGTTGACAAATTCTCTAGTTTTGAAATTATTAAATCACTGTAAGATAATGGGTAGCTCAAATGATGGCGGAATTCTACATTCACTTTACCCGCCTGAGCTACCTTTTTTTTATAAAAGATGCTGTTGATTATATTTAAAATGCGGCCTAACAATACATCTTAAAAAAAAATGGGGGCAGATCGTAAAATAGATCTACCCCCTAAGTTGATTGTGTATTCTCCCCAAAAGGAGAAATACGTAAAGAAAATAGCTGCTCGAGAATGGTTCATTTTATCCGGCCGCTTGGACCTAACCATTCCCTTGAAACGCGCGGCTCGCCCGAAAATCAATTAATGTTTCACCAATACTATTTTCTCAAAAACCAATCGACCTGTCAAGGAAATTACATAGAAAGAATCGTTTTTATTCTTCCTGCCTCTTCTTCAACCAATGCACCATCATATTCTCCGCTGTGGGCATGTACACCTTCATAAGAGGGTTTTTTGTGGTCTAAGTGAAGGTTAAAATAAAAATCTCCCGTTTTTACTTCTTGCTTTAAATAAACATGAAACCTCGGGTAATAACCCCCTCCAACCGGGCAAACAAGATTATACTCTCCCGTCTCATTGTTAAAATCCAACATCCTATACCCTATCCGTCTAACTAAACGTATCATATTTTCATTTTTGTGATGAACGATGAATTTCATACCCCATGGATAATATCGCGAATCATTATTACGAATAACCGCTTATATTTTATCAAATTCAGCTGAAAATTAAAAAGCCCTCGCGACAGCAAGGGCCTCTTCCTTCAACCTTTGATTCCACCTTTAGACATACACCACTGTCATCGCTGGGCCATTCTTTGGTCGGGATACTTCCTTGTAATCGAAATGAGCAATTCTGCTCTTTTCGCCAGTCCAAAATGGCCCCTTTTTGATTCTCCTCAACTTCTTTTTTCTCCGTTTGGAGAATTGGGAACGGGATCTCTTCATGTCCCTTCCTCCCTCAAGATATGGAATCAAGGTATGGTCTGAATATTAGCATTTTAGATATATTTTTGTCAACGGCAACCAATCACATTGTTCCCGCCATTTTCATTGCCCGGATCATACAAGTTACACCAATACCACCGTCAAGCCTAGGAAACATTTTTAAAGCTAAAAAGCTTTCTCGCGCAGAGCGTCGCACGAAAAAATTTCTCTAATAATGACCTAAGTTTTTCTCTGGCTCCACACCCTGAACGAAATCAGAACGCATTTTCGGGAAACACCTGACGAATGAAGCCGCCCCGCCACCGCTCGCTAACGCTCGCCAGCCAGCAAAAAATTTCCTCCCCTAAAACCCCTCTATTTTTTGCCCGCTCGCCGGAAAATTTTTTAAATATAAGTATTTTTTTGGTAAGGTTGAAAAACTTTAGCTTCTTTTCTTATATCGGGATGTACTTTTATCTTTATATGACTTATTTCTTCTGATTTTAAATTACCCTCAGCTTTGGCAATGTATATTTTTATACTGCCTCCACCTTCTTTTGTATTTATAACAGCTAAATCAAACTCTATTGGTTCAATAATACAAAAATCACCGCTACCCTCAATTCCGTTTTTAATAGCAGATAAAGATGATTGTAGATATTTTTCTAATTCTTCCGAGTTTATATTCATAGTTATTTATTATTTTTTGACATAGCGTCAACTTTAGCTTTATCTTCCGGTGAAAGTTTATTATATTTTTCATCTAATTCTTCCGCTATTTCTTTTAGATGCTCTCTTGCCTTTTTGGTGAGCGGGTCAAAATTTGTGCCGATGAACTTTTTAGCAAAGGGTGATTCTTTTTTTAAACCAGTATATTTCTTCCATTCTTTTGTGAGCCTGATTAATTTCTTGGTAGCTATATCATCTTTAAATTCTTCTCGCTTTTTCTCAATCATTTCTACAAATTCTTTGCCAAAAATTTTTTCTAAGAGTGACAACATTGGCGGCTTTGGGAACGAACCATCCAAAACCATCATTAAACCTATGATTGTCTCTACTTTTTCTTGGGGGGACAAAATTTCTGATTTGTCAATGTTTTCGTATAGAACCTCCTCATCCTGTTCGGTAATCTTGAGACGAATTGGTTCAAAAATAATGTCACCTGATTTATATTCCTCAAGCAGGGACACAATTTTATCCCAAGCAACTAAATTTTTATATTTTTCAAAATATTGCAACTCAAATTCTGGTCTTTTTCTTAATCTTCTTTTTAATAACAGATTTTCTAAGAATTGGAGCATATTAATTAATTTAGTGAATAGTTTTTTTAATTTTTTCTTTCATAGATTTAAAGATTTCCAATACTAATTTCTCTTCTTATTAAAGCGCTAAATGAAGAGGATTCTTCAATGTCTTTTTTAATAACATCGGGGGCTTTAGCTTATTTTTTCTAATTTTTTATTAAAAAAAGCTGTCTAGGTACATAAGTTTTTATTCATTTTTATACTCTTCGAACTTCTAACGTAATTATTAAGTTTTCTAAATTGTACGTCGAAAACGTGCTCGTTTCGATACGATTTTTACGCTTAAAATGAATCGTACTTCGTCATTTCATTCCTCAGTGCCTTTTCTTTATATATTTTATAAACGAGCGAAAAGGGCTGCGAGGCAGGGATTCGAACCCCGATACTCACCTCCAAAGGGTGATGTTCTACCATTAGACCTGCCTGCGCAGGCAGGCGACCCCGCAAGATTCTCAATCATAGCTGGGGGACCTGGACTCGAACCAGGATACTCACCTCCAAAGGGTGATGTCCTACCATTAGACGATCCCCCAGCTATAATCAAGAATTCTCAATTTTTTTAATCATTGTCTCCTTCTCAATACGCTTATCTTTTAATTTTCGTTCATACTTTCTATCATCATTTCCGGAATTGAATTCTTTTGTGTAAACGATCTGAAATGGCAAGAAGTGTTTTGTGGAACGCACCAAGCCCTTATTATGCTCACTTATTCTTTCTATCAGACGGTTCGTGCTACCAACATAATACCACTTCTTCTTTATGCTTCTGATAATATAAACGCTCCACATCTATTTCTCCCCGGGTACACAATGCTCAATAATTGCCAGTTCCAGAGGCAATTGTTGGATCGGTGAAAACCGCATCTTGTTTTCTGCCTCTAAAAATAAATTCAAACAACGGCTTAATTCTTTTTCGTCAAAACTTTTTGCCTGCTTTGTCATTTTCTCCAATTCTTCCTTTGTTAAACCAGCAACCAATGGATTATCTATGCTAATCGCGTCATCAGCTGCAACTTTTACAATAAAGGCCTGTCTCAAATAACTTATAATCGCTTTGGCAAATTCCTGCACATCCATTCCCCTATCCATAATATCGTTCAAAAATTCAATTGCTTCTTTGGCCTTTTTCTCTATCAAAAAGTCGCAAAATTTACTCACCAGCCCTATTTCAATCAGGCCTAAGAGGTCTTTAATATCTTCCACTCCTATCTCCCCCTTTTTCCCAGAAACTCCGGTAAAAGTCAAGACCTGATCCAGCAAGCTTTCCGCGTCTCGAAACGACCCACCCGAATTCAGGGCTATCAACTCTATCGCCGATTCATCAATTTTGGCTTTTTCTTTCTCCGCGACAATCTTTAATCTTTTTACAATTTCTATCAAAGTTAATTTTTTAAAATCAAACCTCTGGCACCTTGAGATAATAGTAGGAATCATTTTATGTATTTCCGTGGTCGCCAAAACAAAAATAGCGTGGCTAGGCGGCTCTTCTAAAGTTTTCAAAAGAGCATTTGCGGCTTCCTTGGTTATTTGATGACTCTCATCAATAATATATACCTTATATTTTTCTTTCGTCGGGGCAAATTTAATGCCGTCTTTCAGCGCTCTGATGTCGTCAATGCCCCTATTGGACGCGGCATCAATTTCAATCAAATCAATCGACCTTCCCTCCATAATTTCAAGACACGAAGCGCACTTATTACAAGGTTCTGCGTCGTTTTTTCCGCGATTCTGGCAATTTACCGCCTTGGCTAATAATCTTGCCAGCGTTGTTTTACCAGACCCCCGAGGACCTGCGAAAATATAAGCATGGGAAACCATACCAGACGCAATGGCGTTAGTTAACGTCTGGACAATATGTTCTTGCCCAACGATTTCGGAAAAACTTTGCGGCCTGTACTTTCTATATAATACTAAGCTCATTTCTTAAAAACGATAAATTTATAACCGGCGAAATTCCAGATCATCGACGCAAATGTCGCTCCGACCTTCACGACGTCCAACCACGCCGCATTGGAAACATTTAATAACGGATCCATAAATGTAGTTCCGAAATACACTATAGAAGTATTGATCCCGATACCTATTACGCTGACGATGAAAAAAGTAATAAACTCACCGTTTGCCGCGCCTTCTTTTTTTTCAAATGTCCAAAATTTATTCCAGAAATACGAATTCGTAGTGGCAAACGCAAAAGCCACAATATTCATTATTATTAGCCATGGACCGCTGAAAATATTAAACCACCATGATAAAAGATTCAGGATTCCAATATCAATCAATGTGTTCAAAACGCCGCTTTCGGCAAATTTACCTATTTGCATTAAAAACAACACGCGGCGAAATAAAGTTTTGGCGATAGCAATCGCTAAAAAGAACAAAAAGGCGAACAATAATGGCAATAGCCAAACTACACCGCCCAAGTTATTCAAACCTTTAAACTCGGTAACGTACGGGTTTTTTACTATTGCCAACAGGAAAATTCCTGCCAAAAAACCGCACAATAAACTTAGGATAAAGTCTTTATTCTTGGAATTCATGATTTTTACTGCTTTTACTTATTTGTTTGTATATTAGTGTCCCGACCCAGAACACTATTGCAACGCCAATTAAAGCTTGCCAACCAAAATATGCGCTTAACGCAACCCCTGCCTGGACAACAAATAGAACCAATAAACCAGCAACTAATACTCCAATACTAATCGAAAGAAATGCTTGCCAAAAAGGAATTCCGAAAACAAAAGCGATTAAGGCCCCTGTCCACCCCCCGGTAAACGGCAATGGTATTGCCACAAACACCGCTAACGCATAAATTCCGTATCGCTCAATTATGTCATAGTGCTTATCTCTGGTCTTAGTAAAGAGCCAAGCGAAAAAACGATTGAACAAGTATGATTTTCGCGCAAGGTAGCTGGAGATAAACCCTAAAAATATCAGAATCAACAAGACCGCAGTAATATTTCCCATGACAGAAACAAAAAAGACCGAAACGGGATTCATCTTGTAGACGACAAGTCCTATCGGAACTGAAGCCCTTAATTCGCCGAAAGGAGTCATTGAAAGCAAAAAAACCTTGACCCAAGCTGGTAATGCGGTGAAAAAATCAATGCTCATATTTGTCTATATTATCAAATTTCTCGTAAAATTTGAAGTTGTGCACAAGCTTGTCCTAACAATAAAAAGCCGATAAAATGAATCAATGCCCGGTAGCAGAAATTCGATAACTGCCGTGGCAACGAATTCTTATAAATAGTCGAGTTTTCACTACCGGATATGCCGCTTCAACTCTATAACACCTTATCTCGTAAAAAAGAGAGTTTTAAACCCATCAAGAAGGGTTTTGTTAGCATATATTCCTGCGGCCCAACGGTTTATGGCAATCAGCACATTGGCAATATGTACGCCTATATTCAATGGGATGTTTTGGTGCGCTTTCTGAAGTATAGCGGGTACAAAACAAAGTGGGTAATGAATATCACTGATGTTGGGCATCTAACTTCCGACCAAGACGAAGGCGAAGATAAAATGGAAAAAGGCGCCAAAAAAGAAGG
>MHUC01000031.1:22129-23290 GCA_001823315.1 Candidatus Wildermuthbacteria bacterium RIFCSPHIGHO2_12_FULL_40_12 | reverse complement strand
ACCGAACTTAATTTTATGATCTGCCAATCTACGTTGTTTTTGAGGTCAAAATAAATATCCCATCCTTCTTGAGTTTTCACTTTGATTTTGCCTATATCTTCCGTTATGTTTTGGGATTCGTTCTGAATAAGAAGTTCTTTAGTCGGTATCTGGAGATTTCCGCTGATCGCATCCGTTATTTTTATCAATGATTCAAATTGTTCTTTATTAATGACGACTTTTCCCAGGAAAATATCTGCTATTGCGTTTTCCGGTTTAAGAACTAATAATTTCCCGGCGCTTTCAATGTTTTCTTCCTGAAAAATGACTCCGTTTTTATCAACATAAAGACATTGGTCGTTTTGGCAAAATAAAGCCGCTGGTTGTCTTTCTTTTATTTCTACCGTCAGCCCCGATGGGAATCGTCTTTTTATGGTGGTTTTCTCGATTCCCGGATATTTTTTTGAAATAGCTTCAATTAAATCGGACGAACGAAACAAAAAGACGCTTTTGCTTTCAAAAAAAACTATTTTGTGTTCAATCTTTTCCTCTAATGTTCTTCTGATTTCTTCCGGGCTAATTTTTTCATGTCCCGAAATCTCAATTGACTTGACTTCAAAGAAATTTGAGAAAATGACCAGATAACCAATACCAGTCAATATCAATAGGAATAAAATAAAAAACCAGAAGAAAGGACCGCGAAGAAAGCTTTTTCTTCTTTTTGGCTTATAGATTCTTCGGCGGTCGTACTGATATCTTTTTTTGGTTTGATATTTTTTGCGCGGCATTGTTTATATAAATCAACTATAACTATAGAGAAAATCGATAAAAACTTCTTAATTTTTCAAAAACATAGACAAGCCAATATTTAGAAGATAATGGTAAGTCCTGGGTTTTAAAGTATTCTTTCTTGAAACCGCCAAAACCCATTTTAAATAAAGTGGGGCCTGCCCAAGGATGTCTTTTTTGTTTTTCTGGATCAACATAACCCCATAAATCATATAGAGTACAACCCCTTCGTTTAGCTTCTTTTATTGCTTCCCACATAACTAAATATGGAATAGAAAGCTTTGCGTATTTTGAGCTTGACGCCGCTTGGTGGTAGAATCCTATTCCAGACCAAAAAATAACTAAGGCGGCGGAAGCTATTTCGCCCTTGTATTTCCCTAAAAACAATACGGC
>MHUC01000031.1:0-22095 GCA_001823315.1 Candidatus Wildermuthbacteria bacterium RIFCSPHIGHO2_12_FULL_40_12 | reverse complement strand
TTTATATATTCAGAAGAAAAAGGCACGAATCTTTGCCTTTGAGCCACTTCTCTATTTAATTTTTGGTATTTCTCAACATCGTCAAATTTCTCGCTTTTTTCAACTGAAATCTCTTGATTTTGCATTGTTTGACGAATCAAGTAACGAGTGGTTTTTCGCATTTGTTTCAAGAGTTCTTCTTCTGGGATTGTTATATCAAGCCGCCACGTCGCCTCGTAAGCGTTAGCGTGCATCGGGGCCTCTCTAAGTCCCAGCTTCCTCAAGATATTCTGATTCTCTTGAGTGCGTTCCCATAAAGGATTTATTCTGATAAAAATCGCACCTTCTTCTTTTCCTATTTTTTTTAATTCTTCTAATAAGATTTCTAAAACTTGTTTTGCGTTGTGTGCTTCACGCTTTACGATTGCCGGCCCGTGCTGAACCAGAAGAAATGTTCCCCGCCTCGCTTCTATTTTTGATATTAAAGCTAAGGCGATTAATTTTTCGTCATTAAAAACACCGCGTCTCCAGATCTTGTTTCCCATCACGATTTGAAACTCTCCCCAATTCCAAGAATTCAAAAAAGTTTTCTCCGAAACGGAAGATAGAAAACTTTCCCAAAGCGATTTGTCAGTTACTTCTTTTACCTCCATTGTTTTAAAAAATCAATAATTTTTTGCGCTTCTTTTTTAGAGATATTGATATGGGTCGGCAAATTGAATGTTTCTTTTGATAATTTTTCGGCGGTCGGGCAAGAGCCTATTTGATATCCTATTTTTTCTAGCTTGGTATCTTTGGGCGCAACAGGAGAATCGTACCAATCCCCTATTAAGATATTCGATTGCCAAGCTTTTCTGATAATTTCGTGTGCCCTTGGGTGCTTTAACGTAAACCTAAGATAAATTTGTTCTACGTTTGGTGGCAGTTCAAACGAAGCGTTTTTTAGTTCTGTGCGATAAAATTCAGCGATCTTCTCTCGATGATTATTAAATCTTTCTATTTTTTTAAGCTGGTTTAAAGCTAAAATCGCTAATGCGTTAGGCATTCTTTTGGGAAAATAGTCGGGCTTTTCTCCTCTCTTTTCTTTCCAATGAACGGCTTTTGATAAAACGTGAAGCCATTGAAAGAAGAACAGCAAGTATTTGCCAAACGTCTTGTATGTCGGCAAAATAATCCAATTCATTAATGTTGGGTGTATTAACTGCTGGAATGTCCAACCAAAAGAAGGATAGCCGATTTTCTTCTGGAAATCTTTTATTGTTTTAGCTAATAGTTCGTTATTGGTTATTGCTATTCCGCCATAAACAGAAGAGATAACTTTATCGCGGGAAAAACTAAAGAAAGCGGCGTCGCCAAATGTGCCGACTGATCTTCCGTTGAATTTGGCACCCAAGGCGTGTGCGCAATCCTCTATTAAGGTTAGATTGTATTCTTGGCAAATCCTTAAAATTTCGTCCATTGCCGATGGTAAACCAAAAGTATGCTGAACGATTAATACTTTACTATTTGGTGAAATTTTATTTCTTAAGTCGTCGAGGTCAACATTAAAAGTATCTTTAGAGCAATCAATAAAAATAGGTTTCAATCCCAACCATAAAATAGGATTAACAACCGCGTTACAGGTAAATGCCTGAATCAAAACCTCGCTGTCTTTAGTCAAGTTTAGAGAATCAAGAATCGCCACAAGAGCCGACCTACCGCTATTAAACGATGCGGCATAATTCATACCGATATAATCCTGGAATCTTTTTTCCAGCTCGCCAATTGCTCTGCCTTTTTGCCATAACCATGAAGAAAACTGAAGCTTAAACGCAAGCAATATGTCGTCAGATTCTGTATTGGGCGACAACGATATTGATATTGGTTTTAACATTTAATTTTTCAGCAATAGATTGATAATTGGTTGTTCCAATCTCCCTTCCAGAAGAACGATATTACCTTTATCAAGATACGGTTTTACCGTAGATAAAATTTCTTTTTTATTTGCCGCATAAAGAACTTTGCAGTTTGACGCCGATTTTTCGGCGCCCTCTTTAATATCTTTAAACCTTTCTCTGGATGTAATTATTGCTAAGTCGCAAACTTCACCGATTTTTTCTCCGATCCTTTTGTGAACCTCTTTAGAGGCCTTGCCAAGTTCTATCAAACAAGGCATAACAATAATCAGTTTGCCTTGATCTCGCCGAAGGGTTTTTATGTAATCCAAATGCGCGATAACGCCATCGGGATTGGCAGAATAAGTGGAATCAATGATTGTTATTCCGTTAACCCCTTGCTTCGTTGCCATTCCCGGAATATCATCCTTCATACTTTGACAAACTGATTCTATCTCGCTCCCTGTCATTCCTAATTCCTTGGCAACTGCCATAGCCCCTAAAATATTTTCTTCTGAAAAAAGTTTTGCTTCTTTTCCATAAAGATATTTTCTGATTTTAATCTTTTGGTAAATTTCACGGCAATATCTATTCTTTTCGTTAAGAAAAATTACGCCGTCTTCCGGCAAGCTCTCAATAAGTTCTTTTCCTCCTTCTGCCGAAAGCAAGTTTTCCATACTGCCAAAAGTAGTTAAGTGCTGTTCATTGACTCCGGTTATTATGCCGATTTTTGGCTTTATAATATCGCATAGAAGCTTGATTCCTCCCCTATTGTATGCTCCCATTTCCGCAATGAAGACCTGATGCTCTTTGGTAAGGTCTTGCAAGATCGTTTGAGAGATGCCTGCTTCTGAATTCTTATTCTCTTTTGTCGTTAAAACTTTAAACTTTGATAAAAGAATTTTGTATAGAAACTCTTTAGTTGAGGTTTTGCCATAAGAGCCGGTGATACCGATCACTAATAAATCTTTAAACTTACTTCTTTTTTGTTTGGCTAATCGGATTATTCTGTTTCTAAAGAAAATAACGGTAAAAAAGTGGACAAAAAAAATTATCAAGGCGGTGGTCAGAGGAAGAAAAATATCGAACAATAGAAGGTAAAAAGCGAACCAGTACATATAGGATTGTTGATTTTGAAACGAAACATACAAAAAAACGCTTTGCACAATAAACATTGCAATAACCAAAGCTATGGTTTTGATGGTTAATATCGGGGTTTTGAGCGTTCGGGAAAATACTTCCCGGATAAACTTATAGGATTCTAATAAGTAAAGTATTGATAATACGGTAATCCAGATTGCATATAACTGCCATATGGTCATATCTGTTAGAGACAAAAAGTAGGCGTAAATCACCAATACTATTTTTAGAATTGGCAATGGAGCCAAAAATAATTTTTTTCCTTTATCCGTCCTGAAATGGTCTAAAAATCGTCCCCAGTGATAATCTTTTAATTGCCAAAGATAAATCCAAAACAACATAGCTCTAGTGGTCCTAAAAAACCATAAAATACTAAGCAACCAAAAAGATCCCAATAAAAACAATAACTGGTTAAGCTGATTGATCATATCTTAAGTTAAGTTTTCTAAAATTTTTCCCGCTAAAAATTCGGGGGTTTTACGATGAGGGCTATGGCCAACGCCTGGAATAATCTCTAATTTTGAGACCTTAATCTCTTCGTTAATCTTGTAGGCCTCTTTTGTCGTTGTAATACCGTCTTTTTCGCCCCAGATAATTATTGTGGGAGTTTGAATTGCGCTTAAAATGCTCCCAAGATCTTCTCTAATAATTTTTAAATAACTATCCTTCATAACTCCCTCCATATCAATATAATCGCTGCGACCAACAATAAGTTTGTAAAAAACTTTTCTTAACTGATTGTAGAGAGGAAGAAAATGGAAAATCTTAAAAATTTTAGCGATAACGTAAAATATCCTCTTTCTGTGATTGGCTCTTCTAAAACATGCCGCATCAATTAAAAACAATTTCTCAATCTTTCCGGGAAAGTTTAGGCAATATTTTACCGCCACCGCGCCTCCAAAAGAGTGACCTGAAAGATAGAACCTATTCAAACCGATGGCTTTAATGAAGCTCTCAACAAAACCGCAATAACTATCTAAGTCCCAAGGCGCTTTTGGTGTTTGGCTTTTTCCAAAACCAGGCAAATCGGGAATAATTACTTTGAATCCTTTTTCAGCGATCATTCTTCCTACTTCCTGCCATTTTTCCGATCTTGAACCCCAACCGTGTAAAATTAAAAAAGGCATACCCTGCCCAAGTGTTCTGTAATTAATATCTATGCCATTGATTAAGACATTTTTTTCTGCCAATGATTCAACAATCATTTAATGTCTTTTAATAACTTTTAATTTCAAATATTTCTGCAATACGGTCGGAATTTTAACGCTACCGTCTTTTTGCTGGTAATTTTCAAGAATAGCCACTATGGTTCTGCCAATAGCAAAAGCAGTACCATTTAACGTATGCGCAAATTGCATTTGTCCGGCACTGTCGCGGTATCGTATATTTAACCTTCTTGACTGAAAATCTGTGCAGTTAGAGGTTGAATGAGTTTCTCGATAGCGGTTTTCCGACGGCAACCAGGTTTCAATGTCGTATTGGGAAGCGGCTGGCCTGCCCATATCTCCAGTACAGATTCTTACAACCCTATAAGGCAATTTTAATAACTGCATTAACCGTTCTTCTATGGATAAAATAAACTGATGTTCTCTTTGAGATTCTTCTTGGCGAGAAAATATAACCATCTCCATTTTGTCGAATTGATGCACTCTTAATATGCCTTTAGTGTCTCTGCCGTAAGACCCCGCCTCTCTGCGAAAACAAGGAGAAAACGCAACGTATCTTTTTGGCAGGTCTTTATATTCAAAAACTTCTCTTGCATGCATGGCAACCAATGATTGTTCCGAAGTGCCGATGAGATATAAATTATCTTCAGGGATAATATAGGCCTCTTTTGAGTCGGTTGACTCCAAAAATCCGGTGCCAGCCGCCATTTCTTCTTTAATCATTACCGGCGGAATAACAGGTATAAAACCTTTCTTAGTCAAAATATCGAAAGCCAATCCAGCCAAAGCAAATTCCATCATAACTGCTTCATTCTTTAAGTAATTGGATCTTGAGCCAGAAATCTTAGCCGCTCTTTCAACATCGATCAAATCAAGGCCTTCTCCAATTTCCAAATGATTCTTGATCGTAAAATTAAATGACGGTTTTTTGCCTACCTCTCTCAAAACAATATTGTCTTGATCGTTCTTGCCTATTGGCACATCGGCCAATGGGATATTGGGAACGCGAGAAATCAAGCGATTTAATTTTTCTGATAGCTCTTTAAGTGTTACGTTTAACCTGTCGCTATTCCTGTCTAATTCCTGCATTTCCAAAATGATTTTCTTCTTCTCGTTTTCGTCTTTAAGCTGAACTATCTGTTTGGACGCCTGATTTTTCTGCGCCGACATGCCTTCTATCGCCTTAAGGTTGTCTCGATATCGTTTATCCGTATCCAAGATTTCATCAATATCAACATCTATCTGTCTATTCGTACAGCTATTCTTAATAAGATCCTTATTTTCTCTAATGAATTTTATATCCAACATCTAATTAAAGTTCAGCGGTCTTAAATTTAATATCAAGCATTTAATTGGAGTTTGTCTTACGTTTTTCGCTTTACGCTTTACTCTGTTGTGATTTCATCGTGGGAAATAATATCACCTCTCTCAAGTTGTGAGAATCGGTCAATAAGACCGCTAACCTGTCTATGCCCATGCCGAATCCAGCGGCTGGCGGCATACCATATCCCAAAGCTTCTAAAAAATCTTCATCTATTCTTTGCGCTTCTTCAAACCCCAACTTGAATGATTTTTCCTGCTCTTCAAAGCGTTTTCTCTGTTCAATTGGGTCGTTCAGTTCGGAGAAAGCGTTAATCAATTCCCAGCCAGCAATGACCAATTGGAAATTAGCTAATTTTTTTGGATTGGATTCAAGCTGTTTTGCCAGAGCAAAAGCGCCAATGGGGTGATGGATGACAAACAACGGGTTTTGAATTTTTGACAAGCAAAACTCTTTATAAATTTCGTCTGCTATTTCTGCTTTTTTTGCGCCCGGGGACGCCACGATGCCCATTTTTTTAGCTTCCTCTTTTAATTTTTCAAGGTGAATTCCGTCAATATCAATCTTCGTATGTCTTTTAATCAACTGGGAAAACTCTATTCTTTCGAACGGCGCTTTAAAATTAATCTTCTTGCCATTATATTCAATTGTTGTTTTTCCAAGAATCTTCTTAACCGTTTCAACGAGCATTTTTTCGGTCAGTGCCATCAGGTCTTTGTAATCGGCATACGCCCAATAGAATTCCAGGGTCGTAAAATCGGGATTATGAGACCTGTCGATCCCTTCGTTTCTAAAGACCCTGCCAATTTCATAAACTTTTTCAATTCCTCCAATCAGCAACCTTTTTAGATAAAGCTCCGGCGCAATCCTTAGATACAAATCCATATCAAGGGCATTAAGATGAGTTTTGAATGGCTTGGCTTTAGCTCCACCGTAAATCGGCTGCAATATCGGGGTTTCCACTTCTAAAAACTCTTCTCTTTCCAGAAAACTTCGTATCTCTTGGATAATTTTCGCTCGGATTTCAAATTTGTTTTTTACTTCCGGATTAAAAATAAGGTCTAAATATCTTTTTCTGTACCTATCTTCAATATCTTTAAGACCGTGCCACTTTTCCGGCAAAGGCAGGAAATTCTTGGTTAACATTCTAAAATTCCTTACTTCTATGGTTTTTTCTCCCTTCTTGGTTTTCAACAAAACGCCTCTAAATTCAGCTATATCCCCTATGTCAAAATTTTCCAGAAAAAATCGGTAAGATTTTTCGCCCAAAATATCTTGTTTTAACAATGCCTGCATCAATCCTGATCCATCGTTAAAATGCAGAAAAGTAATCTTTCCGTGTCCTCTGATCGTCCTAACTCTGCCAACCAAAAACACTTCTTTGCCCGATTTTTGTATCTTAGAAAAATCTTGGAGCGCCTTTGCGACGGTATGAGTTTTTTTTACCGTTAATGGATATACAGAAAAACCAGCGCGCTTAATCGCTTCTGCTTTCTGCTTCCTTTCTTTTATGATTTCATCGAAAACTGACATTTCAAACAATATTCAATGCTAAAACTAAATCAAATTTTTATTTGATTGAACCTTTAGGAGCATTAGAAAAACTATCGAGTCATGCAAATATCAGTTGCTTCAGGGGGTACTTGGGTGTCTGTCGCGCAAATGGTAATTCTACCAGTGGTAGCATCTCTAGCTATGGTATAGTCGGTGTCGTAATCTGTACAACTTGCATAGCTTCCGTTTTGCGGATCAAATGGCATGGTTGAAACATACGTAGGAACAACGCAATCGCAAATATCATACCCCGCTGGTTGAGATGTGGGGTCTGCCATTCTGGTCGCGGTTGCCGGGATCGTACCTGCGGCACAGTTAAAAACACCAGCATTATCAACCACGTTTTGATAGACAGAATCCATTATTGTTGTTGTTCCGCTATACCTGCTGGCATTATTAGCCAAGGCAAACTGACGGAAAGGATTGATGGCAATAATGGTGGCGGTAATTAAAATTACCAAAATTCCAATAACCAGCAAAAGCTCAATCAAAGTAAAACCTTTTTTCATTTATTTATTTTTATATTTTTTTATCTTAGCAATCTCGACCTTTACTCCCCCACCAATCCCGTGATGACTCTTAGAAATCTTTTACCCATCAAAGGATTGGTGGGGAATATTATTAATATTTTACCTCTTTAATCAAATTGATTCCAGATAGCTGTGGATTATTTGTTAGCGCCCTTTGAGCTAAGCCGATCGCGCCGGTGAATAAAAAAGGATTTACTCGAGAGGCCTCTCGTATGTATTGTTTTTGTTTTAAAATATCTATATTAATTCTTTGCCAAGGATCTCCGGTTTTTATTTTTTTCCCTAAGTTTTCAACCAGATAGTCGGAAAGATACGGCAGTTCCGCCGATCCTCCAGTTAAAACAATTGTTTCTATCTGTTTTCCGAGTTTGCTTAAAGCGTATTCATCGATTCTTTTAATCTCTTCTATTATAATACGTATTTCCTGCTGTAATATTAAAAACACTCTACCCTCTTTTGCGTTTGGATTAAGGCCTGTTTTTTTCTTAAGGTTATCAGCTTCCGAAAATGAAATGTTAAGTTTTTGTTCAATCGCTAACGTAAAATTACTGCCGGCGATCGGAACCGAGGAGCTTAATCTTAATTTATTGCCGTCAAAAAGGAAAAAATTTGTGTTTTTATCGCCAATATCCGTAATCAAAACGGTACCATCTTCATTTTGTAAAACAGCTCTTTTTTGGCTTTCGGATTCAATATCCAAAGCGACAGGTTTAATCTTGCACGATTTGAGGATCGCTAAGCAGTCATTGACTATCTCTTTTGGAATAGCGACTATAAACGCTTCGTTGTCTGGATAAAGGATATGATCAAAATAAATATCTTTTAAGGCAAAGGGAAACACTTCTTCGATTTCTTTTTTAATATGCTTTACCCTTTCTTCCTTTTTTAATCGATCTGGCAGTTTCAAATAATGAGAAAACACATTTGTTTCGGGTAAAGAAAAAATGCACTGCCTATTTTTAATTCTGCCAAATTGTGGTTTGGAAGTGATCTTAGAAACCTTTTGGGAAAATGCGGTTTTGTCTAAAATTTTGCCCCCAGATATGATTTCTTTCTCAAACAATTCATACCCCATGGAAACAAGCCGTGGGTTAATATCGGAACCGGCTAAAAGAACAATTTTTACGGATTGCTCCGATATATTGAATCCAAATGGTTTCTGAAAGAAATTAAACATATTCCACGAATAGTACGAATCTGCGCTAATAATTAGCGTTATCAGGGTGGTTAAAAGTCAGCTACCTCTTCCCATGATTGAATAACCATCTCGGGATTTATTTTATCAACAATTACTCTAATTTTTTTAATTTGGTTTTGATAGTCGGCTCTTGTTTTCACGGTCCAATTGCCTTCAATCGGCAAAATAGCGCATTCGCCACTCTGAACGACAACAACCTCGTTTCCAGTATAGTTTATATCTTTTTTTAATTTCATTAAAGCGTCTTCGGCGCAAAGCGTGGCTAAATAATAAGCTTTGTCTGAAAAAATTCTCGTCAGCTCCATCTTGATTTCATTAATAGAAAGCTGACTAATCGTAAACCCAAGTATTAGGGATATCGCCGCGACGATTAAGACAAAGGTTAAAGCGGCAAATCCATTTTCAAAATTACTCTGTGTCATTGTTAATGCAACAAAGAAACGGTTGTGATTAAATTAATATCTGATTGATATGCCGTCATGCCTCCAGGGTTTGCGTGGCTTAACGCTATTTTAATCCTCACAATGCCCGGGGTGTTCTCGTAAGACATATTATTAAATTCCAAAAGCTCTACAACGGTTCTGTCTGTTGTTAAAATTGAGTCGGTGCCGTTTTTCGTCATTATCAGTTTACCATTATCAACTAAAAAAATAAGCTGATTAGAATCCGGCATTTCCAAAGACAGAAAATTAGAAGAAAGTCCGATTCCAGGATTGATAACGCTTTTTGCCTTTCTGATTTCTTGGGAAATTTTCGCCAAGACAAACCTTCCGTTTTGCTGCAGTTCCTGATAAGAATTTTCTTTAGCGTATCCCAAAGCGATATTCCAAAAAAAACCAGTTATCACAATTAAAACAAGACCTAAAATTGTTATATAGATTAGGAGTTCAATTAAAGTAAAACCGGTTTTATGCTTCATGTTCTATGTTTCATGCTTTATGGCGCGCCTATGGCGTTCCTTCGGTCCAAACGTCTCTGGTGTAAATATTGGCTTGGTCTTTGGAGTCTACCCTTTGCGTATAGATTTTGACGCAAAGTTGGGATAAATTTTGGGTCGGCGGCAAATTCACCGAGATTGTTGTATCGGGAGCAGAGATGGAGGTTGGCAAAACCCAATCAATAAAATTTCCCTGACAGCCATTTGTCGAGTAAGCAATCGCGTATTGATCGTCTATCGCCTGATCGGCATGATAACGATAATTCAAGGTTAAAACGCTATAATTCATTGTTGGCAATTCCCAGGTGCGGAATAAAATAGAAGGATTTTTCGTTGTGTCATACAGTGTTGCCGAAAAAGTGTTGCCGTTTTGATTGTCGTAAGCTAAGCCAGGATCGGTAGTTTTTTTGGGAGAAGGATCCGTATGGGATAACGGACGTCGTATCTCGGAAGAAATTTTTTGCCAGTTAGCAAGATAGCTCTCCAAAATAATCTCTTCCATCCTGCCCTCGCTAAACTTCCAGCCAATCTTTGAGGTAATCTTTTTGCTATCATCCTCGACGCTTTCGATTGTAATCACTCTCTTGCCTTCGGTCAGTTGACCGCCAATATCTTCCTCGGTAGCTACCGGGTCGAAAAACCATTTCCCATCAGATACAATTAGAGCGTGGTCTCCGTCCTCTAATTCTGTCCAGTCATTGTCCCTGATGCTTCTCACAGCTTCCATTCCTTCTTGCGCCAAAAAGCCGGCTTTGGTTACTTCGTATGATAATCTTCCCGACACATAACTATTCAAGATAAAAAACGCCAACCCGCTGACAACAACGGTAAATATCCCTACCGCTATTATTAACTCCATCAATGATTGTCCTTTTTCCGACATTTTTGATTAGATTTCACTGAAGATTAATCCGACCAACTTCATTAATGTTGACGGTATTTGTGTCACCGCCTGCATCTATTATAACGTCTCCCCCGATGATTTCAGGATTCCAAAAGCAGCCAGATTGATTAACGCAACTGCTTTGGGCTGTAAAATCTCCGCAAGCAATGCAGCTCCCTATACAAATTTTTAGCGGACGATTCCAAGAACATCCTGATTGCGCCTGGCAAGAATTCCTGCTGGTAAAATTATCGCAGGCGGCACAAATACCTCCGCAGTAAGCAGGGATTAAGCTGGGAATGCCGTTTAATTTAGAAAAAGCAACTTCCTCGAGACCTCCCATTTTGATGACTTGAGGGATATTAAAAACTTCGTCGTATTGACTATCTCTGTTTGAAAATGAATTTCCTTGAAACAAAGTATATGTTGTGCCTCCAAAATGGACGCCGAAAGAAGAGTCGCGCTCCACAGATACGGATTTTAATTGAGCTTTTCTTAAATTTTGAATAATTTCTTGGGTAACCGATTCTAATTGCTGGTTTTTATAAAAGTTCAAGCTAATAGGCGCCACTAAATAAAATAAGGCAGTAAAGACACCGATGACTAAAAGGATTTCGACTAAAGTAAAACCGCCGCGCATGTTAGAATGATAAACTTCTTTTATCTTAATTTTAGAGACCCGCTGAATTGATAAATTGGAGTAATAATTGACAAAGCTATAAAAGCCACAAAAAGACCAACGCAAACAAGCAATATCGGCTCTAAAACTCCGGTTAGGGTTTTAAGGCTGGCATTAACTTCTTTTTGATAAAATTTGGCTAAATAGCGGAGACTATTCTCTAAAGAACCCGATCTCTCTCCAACCGCAACCATCTGCGTGAAAATAGAAGGAAACGTTTTCCTGGAGCTCTTTAATCCTTGACTAACCCTGCCCCCCTTTTCAACTTCCAACCTTAAGGCAACCAAGTCCTTTTTAAACACTTCATTGGTAATGGTGCGGGAAATAATATCTATTGACTCTAAGATCGGAACTCCGCTTTTCAAGAGAGTATAAAAGCTTTGAGCAAAACGCGACAGGTTCATGTTTTTTGTTATTTGGCCAGATACCGGAAATGAGAGCAAAAACCTGTCAAAATAATATCTGAAAAATAATATCTTTCTTAATAGTTTTACCGTTATGACCAACAAGAGCATCCCAACCAACAAAAAAAGCCAGTTTTTTTGGAGAAAATGGACGCTTGTTATCAGAATAATTGTGGTGAAAGGAAGTTTAATATCTAAAACTTCGAAGATATTAAGAATTTTCGGCAAAATGAATATGGTGACCGCTAAGGCGATAGTAACCGCCAAAACAATAACAATTAAAGGATAAAGCATGGCTCCCTTAATTTTCCTTCTGGTATCATAATCGGACTGAATCTGTCCAGCTAAATAATTCAAATTATTCTCAAGGCTCCCGCTCTCTTCTCCGATCCGAATAATACTTTGATAAAACGGGCTAAACACATTAGGATGCCTGGATATGCTTTTGTGCAAGCTTTCACCGGCTAAGATTCTTTTCAAGATATCTTCTAATGCTTTCCTTAAAGCCCTTGATTTCACTTCCTCTTTGATGGACTCTATTGCTTCAGAAACCAAAAAACCGCCCTTCACCATAAGGTATAAATGCCGTACAAGAAAAATTTTTTCTTTAGTTGAGTCCACAAACATAAAATCACTCTTTTATTGCCCTTAAAACCTCTTCCAACGTTGTAATCCCCTCTTCAACCTTCTTCAGCCCGTCTTCAATCATGGTGGTCATGCCAAGTTCTTGAGCTTTATTTTTAATTTGAACCGCGTTAGCTTTTTGCATCACCAATTCCTTAATGGTATCTGTCATCTCTAAAAGTTCGAATATCCCTATCCTTCCCAAGTATCCTGTCTTTTGACACAAAGAACATCCCCGACCGCTAAACACTCTGATAACTTTTTTCCCTTTAAATAATCGCTCGATAAGATTTTGAGACAGCATTTTTGCGACGTCGGGCACGGCGACCTCTATGCTTTCGATGCATCTTGGACATATTTTCCTAACCAATCTTTGCGATATCACCAAATTGGCGGTCGAAGTTATTAAAAATGGCTCGACGGCCATATCAATAAGACGTACTAAAACCGTTGCCGCGTCTGTCGCGTGAAAAGTAGATAGAACTAAGTGGCCCGTCATAGCAGCATTGATAGCCAGCTGCGCGGTCTCCGGATCCCTAATCTCCCCCACCATAATAATATTTGGATCTTGCCTAATTATTGCTCTTAAGCCGTCGAGGAAAGTTAAATTAGTTTTTGGATTAACCTGGATCTGATTGATTCCTTCAATATCGTATTCTACCGGATCTTCAATTGTGCAAATATTGATTTCCCTGGTATTGAGTATTTTCAAGATTCCATAAAGGGTGGTGGTTTTTCCAGAGCCAGTCGGACCGGTTGCCAAAATCATTCCCCATGGTTTTTTGATATTGCGCTTAAAAATCTCCAGGTCTTCTTTTTGAAAACCCAAATCTTCAAGCTCAAACTTCCTTGACCTTTCCGTTAATAACCTCATTACTATTTTCTCTCCTTCTTCAATGGGCACAACCGAAACCCTAACATCAACCTTTCCTTCGCTTGTCTGGAAGAAAAAATGGCCGTCTTGGGCGGTTTGATGTTCGTCGGTCCGAAGCTTAGACAATATTTTTATTCGAGCCACCAAGAAGTCGTGGATGTCTTCCGGCAGGGTCAAGACATCGTGCAAAACTCCGTCAATTCTGTAGCGCAAAACCGTTTTTTGGCTGTAGGGCTCCAGGTGAACATCAGAAGCTCGATTGTCGTATCCGTAACTCAAAATAAACTCCACCACCTTGATAATCGGGAGGGACTGGGGAGCTTTGGATTCTGCTTTATGAAACTCTTCCAAACTTTTTCCAATAATGTCTTCGAATTCTTCCTTGATCTCCCTTTTGTAGTATTTCAACACAGAAAGAATATTATTTTCGGAGGCGAAATGAGGAATAACTTTTTCACCCGTTTTTCTTTCTATAAACTCTCTTATTTCCAGATCGTCAGGATTCGCCATCGCCGCCTTTAATCCTTCTTTAACTCTTCCAAAAATGATTATTTTCTGCTTCTTGGCTACGATCTCGGGAATAATCCCTAAAACAGATTTATCTATTTTAAGTTTTTCCAGATTGACATAGGGAAAACCAATCTCATCCGCGATCAGTTTGCTTAGCTGTTCGTCTGACACAATGGCTTTCTCGATGAGGGTTTGATACAGCGTTTGTTTATTTTCTTTCGCGTGCTTTTGAGCAGATTGAAAATCCTCCAACAATATTAATCCTGAATCAACTAAAATACTTTTTAGAAAATCGTCATCTATCTTCATAAAAATAATGGCTATTTGGTCATGCCTATTTTTGCCAAACACTCTTTCGTCCTGTCGACAACTTCAGACAAGCTTACCTCCGGTTTTATTAAATAATCTTTCGCTCCCAAGGATAATCCTCTTTGTATATCTATCTCTTGGGCAAGATTGGAAAGAATAATCACTGGTATGCTTCTAATTTCCTTGGTGTTCTGTATTTCCGCCAAAACCTCAAATCCGCTTTTTTTCGGCAAAATCAAATCAAGCAAAACCAAACTTGGTTTCTCTGCCATAATTTTATTCAAACCCTCTTCCCCATTAGTAGCTTCTGAAAAATCAAAACCGGCCCGGGAGAACTTATTTCTATAAATCTTCCTCAAAAAACCGTCTTCTTCTATCATTAAAATTTTTGATTTTTCTTCAATCATTTGTTGCGGGAATTTTTCTTAAGAATAAACCTTTTGACCGTGGGTCCTTTTGCTATGGGCAAAGCAAAACTGAAGGTCATTCCCCTCTTTTTATTTTTAACAAACCAAATCCTGCCTCGAGACAATTCGATTATCGCCTTGTTGATATAAAGGCCAAGGCCTGAACCCGAAGGATCAATTTCTATTGCCTTTTCGGATCTGAAAAATTTAGTGAAGATTTTTTTGTGATCCGACTGATCAATCCCGATCCCATTATCTTTACAGGAAAAAATAATTTCTTTTTGGCCGGCCTTTAGCAGTAGAGAAACTTCGATTGTACCCTGCCCGACGTTATACTTGATCGCATTAGAAATTAAATTCTCGATAACCTTTCTAACTTTAACGGGATCAGTTAAAACAGATGGTAAATCTTTTTGTTTTTTGAAAACGATTTTGCAGTTAGCGGCTTGGGCCCACTGATAAAATTCGGATAAAACCTTGAAAGAAATTTCTTCCAAAGAAACCAGCTGCATATTAAGCTTGTATTCTCCGGTTTCAATTCTTGACGCATCAATCAAATTATCTATCGCCTTGGACATCTCTTTCAAATTAAATAACGCGTCCCCGAGATATTCTTTTTGACTTAGATTAATAGCGCCGCAATCTCCTCCAAGAAGAGATTCCAAGTATCCTCTGAGTACGGCAATCGGATTTTTCAAGCTATGAGAAATTATAGAAATCGTCTCGGCTATTTTATATTTTTGCGCTTCTTCTTGAGGCATTATTGTATTATAGCTAAAAGCTCCTTTCAAGGAAAGCTATTTCACTGGAAATACCACTCTAAAATCTCTTTTGCCACCGGCAGCACCGCCGCCTGAACTCCTTGAACATTTTCAATCAGCAAGGTCAAAACAATCTCGGGGTTATCGTAAGGGGCAAAAACCGTAACCCAGTTATTGTAACGATCCATCCCCAACTCGGCAGTGCCGGTTTTGGCCGCGACATCTACCGGCAAAGAGCTTAATAAATAAGATGAAGCCAACGGAGAATTGTAACCGCTTACCGCCTGTCTCATTCCCTCTCTGACTACTCGAAGATTCTGTTCTTTGATGAAATTTTCCCTGATTATCTTTGGTTGAAACTCTTGTAGAACATTAATGGAACCGTTAGAAGTATCAATAATTTTCGATACCACTTGCGGTTGCACTAACTTTCCTCCATTGGCTATTACCGAATAAGCGGTTGCCACCTCCAAAGGAGTAACCTGAACAAATCCTTGACCAATTGAAAGATTATAAGTATCTCCGTCTAACCATGGTTCTTTAAACGTATTTTTTTTCCATTCTTTGTCCGGAATAAAACCCGCCGTTTCGCCAAAAAGGTCAATGCCGGTTTTTTGCGTCCATCCAAATAAATCAAGGTATTCTTTGATTCTTGTTGGTCCCAACCCTTTCTGATCCTGATATCCGCCTCCCACGCTGTAAAAATAGACATTGGACGATTGGGCAATGGCTTTTCTCATATCTACCCAGCCATGCACCGCCCAATCGCGAAACGTATAAATTATTTCGGGATCGTATTGATGAGGAATCTCTATGTAGCCCTGACTATATATCTCTTTCATAGGGTCTATGATTTTTTCTTCAAGAGCGGCCGAAGCGATTAATGGTTTAATGGTTGAACCCACAAGATACTTACCGGATATGGCTCTATTAAATATCGGCTGACTGGGATCGTTGAGCAAGTCGTTTATCGGTTCTAAATCTGTTCTTCCCTGAAACAAGTTATTATCAAAATCTGGTAAAGAAACTAATGCCAGAATTCCTCCCGTTTCAGGGTCCATCGCTATCCCTACAGCTTTTTTTGCTCCCAGTTCTTGCAGTTTTGCGCTTAATGATTCTCTAATTTTCTTTTGGAGTTGAGAATCGAGCCATAACACTAAACTCTTTCCGCTCTTAGGATTGGCTACAACCTCTTCCGCTTTTATATTTTCTAAGGCATCTTTATGGATTTTTACTATGCCGGGATTGCCGCGTAAAATATCTTCGTAGGTCTTTTCCAGTCCCGCTTTTCCGATATAGCTTGAGATAGAATAAGATTGAAGCGTTTTATATTCCTCCTGATTTATCCTACCCAAATAGCCGATCAAATGGCTAAAGATATTTCCGTCCTTATAATCCCGAATAACGTTCTTTTCTACGAGAAAACCTGGCAAGGATTTTTGATTAATTTTCGTTTCAAGAATTAACAAATGTTCATACAATAGATTTTTGGCAATAAGAAGCTTGGGATTCACCGATTGGTCAATTTCTGTCTTCATAGACGCCAAGTCCCTACCAATGGTTTCAGCCACTACTTTTAAAACTGTGGTTTTGTCGTCTTCGCTTGACGGCAAATCCCTTTTATCCAATACAAGATCAAATGACGATTCGTTGAACACGAACTGAACGCCATTCCTATCATAAATCACTCCCCTCATCGGTTGAGTCAGAATAGTTCTCGATCTATTATCGTCAGCAAGTATCAGGAATTCTTTTCCGCTGATCATTTGCATCGAAAATACTTTTCCCATCAATAAAAGAAACAATAAAACCACAACCGCGTAAAAACCGGGAATGGCGTTTTGTGGAAGAGGGACTTCGAATTTTTTTGCCGAAATGCCAATTTCTTCTTCCCGCTTCTTGGCTAATTTGTCCAACAGAACATCGTGGGGTTCAATGTCTTTGTGAAAATGAGACCGTACAAACCTTGATTTCATACGTTAAAACATTGCGATTTGAACATTGCTTTTAAGAATAAATTTAATAAACAGCGACAGAAACAAAAAGATTATCATATAAAAACCGACAAACATACTGCCAGAGAAAATATCCAGAAAAAAACCGCCAATCAATGATGAAAGTAAGCCGTAATAGCCCTGCTTTTTTTCTAATAAATTGATAAGCAACACGGCAAATATTGTGAGATTGGGAAAAACAGAAAAAGATGGGAAATGAGCCAGAAAACTGGTCTGGATCAGAGTCAAAATATAGAACAAAATAACAGCAACAAAAACAATTATTATCATTGAGGATTCGTTAGTAAGAAAACCTTGTTTAAGTTATTAATATCGACACCGGGTTGAATTTTAATCTGCCAAAACGGCTCTATGTCTACCCCCTTAACTTCCTTAACGCTACCCACGTATAGCCCTTTCGGAAAAATTCCTCCTAAGACAGAGGTGATCGTGCTGTCTCCTTCTTCGATTTCTTTTTCTTTGGGGATAAGCTTCAGTTCAAGCTGAAAATTTCCAGCGCCATTTATGATACCGGGAACGATTTCGTCAAAACTCCCTTCTGCTTTGACAACCTCGACATTAAAAACCATTGACCTGTCTGAAAGTAGAAGAACTTTTGAAAAGTTGTCGTAGACCTCATTCACCTTGCCAACCAACATTTTTTCCTCGGTTACTGCTGGCGAACCCTTCACAACTCCGCTTTTTGATCCTTTATTAATAAAAATTGCGTCGCTGTTAATATATCTTCCAGTTACTTCGGCTGATATTAGCTGAAACTCCGTTTCTAACCCTAAATCTAAGGCCTTACGCAATATCTTATTTTCTTTTCTCAAGTCAAAAACCTCGTAATTCAAAAGAAGCAATTCTTTTATTTTTAGTTCGAGATTTCTATTCTCCTCTGCCAGCTTTTTGTAATTAACGATTGTTTTAAAAAAAACAGCGGTATCGCTGCCGGAACTCCAAAAATTCTTTTGAAGCGGCAAGGATACCGAATAAAAAAGATTTTTAATTTTGGCTGAAACAAAGGGCAAATTTAGCAGTATTAACAATAAAATTATCGATAAAAACAATCTGAACTTTATTTTTGGTCTTGGTTTTGTGATTGCCTTCATAGAGCTCTTGTCTCGAGAATATTCTCTGACTAAATCTATTGATCTATTTGATTATATTAAATCTTCAAAAAAATAGAAAGTTTTTACAATCAAAAAAGCTCCAGGTCTTTGTAGGGCGACTACCTACTTTCGCGCTTTTGGCACTATCATCGGCCTTAGAGGATTTCACTTCCGTGTTCGGAATGGGAACGGGTGGAGCACCTCTGGTATGGTCGCCTTACAAAAAACTTGAGCTTCAGGTTGTTTGGCAAAATTTGGAAGGACAAGAAATAAATGTTTTATTAGTAGCGCTTGGCTCAATCCCTTACGGGACTTACACCTGCGCCCTATCAACCCCGTGATCTGCGGGGAAACTAAGAGTCCTAATCTTAGGGTTTGCTTCGCGCTTATATGCTTTCAGCGCTTATCAGTTCCCGACATAGCTACCCAGCGATGCTCCTGGCGGAACAACTGGTACACCAGAGGTCGGTTCAGCCTGATCCTCTCGTACAAAGGCCAACTCCCTTCAAGACTCGACGCCTGCGGTAGATAGGGACCAACCTGTCTCACGCATGTTATCGCTTATTACTAAGCGCATTGGACTATATCTTTATCCTTACTTTTAAGGAGGCTAACGTATAGTCTCTACGGGCTTCTCTTTTCTTAAGAATTCCCTCGGTATTGTCCTGATAAATAATCAGGATTTTACCGATATTAGTTAGCTTCACGATATACATTTCTGCATATCGCCGCCGTGTGCGATGTCATACCTCGGATTCAGACTGTTCAAGATACAAATAATACATACTTAATGTTTTAGGTTTCAAATTGCATATTTTATATTTTGAACGGTCTGAACCCAGCTCACGTAACTTTTTAATCGGCGAACAGCCGAACCCTTGGGACCTTCTCCGGCCCCAGGATAAGTTGAGCCGACATCGAGGTGCCGAACAGAGCCGTTGATGTGGACTCGCGGGCTCTACTAGCCTGTTATCCCCGGGGTAGCTTTTGGCTGATGATCTCTGGCAATTCTAAAAATTACCATCGGTTCACTAAGTCCCTCTTTCGAGCCTGCGCAGGATATCCCCCTTGCAGTTAAGCCGGCTTTTGGCTTTGCCCGACCACTCCGATTTCCATCCGGAGCTAGCCGACCTTATGAACGCCTCCATTACCTTTTAGGAGGCAAGTGCCCCACTTAAACTGCCCACCTCTCACTGTTTTCCGTTTTTTGACGAAGTTAGTTTTATCCTTCCGCAAGACAGGTGTTTCATTGGCGACTCCTCCGCCACCGAAATGGCGAACTCAAAGTCTCCCTGCTACGCTACGCATACAGAACAATAAGACAATAAGAAGCTACAGTAAAGCTCCCGGGGTCTTTCCGTCTAGCCGCAGGTAACCGGCATCTTTACCGGTACTGCATTTTCACCGGGCTCCTTGTTGAGACAGTCCCCAAGTCGTTAAGCCTTTCATGCGGGCCGGAACTTACCCGGCAAGGGATTACGCTACTTTAACACGGTTATAGTTACCGCGGACGTTTACTGGCGCTTCGCTCACTTAGCCACTACCTTACGGCAGAGACCGGCGAGTTTAACGTTCCAGCACTGGTCAGGCTTCAGCCCCTATACATTCTCTTACGAGTTAAGCAGGGACCTGTGTTTTTGTTAAACAGTCGCTAGGGGTACTTTCGCTGCGTCCCCTCCTAATTCTGGATTCGATAAATTTTTATTATCGACATTCTCCAAAATTAGGAGGGGAAGTCCATATTGCGAACTTACGGACGCTTTTTTGCCGAGTTCCTTAACAAGGTTTCACCCGTTCACCTTGGTCTTCTCGACCTGCCCACCTGTGTCGGTTTTCGGTACGAATTCACCAAAATTTAACTTTCTTAAAACTTTTCTGGTCAATCTGGTACTTGAGACGCCCCGTCCTCTAAACTTATCATCGAAGTCAACAACTTATCGCATTATCAAACAACACGATAAAATTTATTAAACTTAATCACAAGCATAGAGGACGAGGTCTCGGAAATCCAATAATCCTCTCGAGCACTTCGACTGCGTCATTTTAAGAAAAATTTGGCGAAGGGCCGGAATATTAACCGGCTGTCCATCGGTTTCGCCTTTCGGCTACACCTTAGGTACGCCTAACCCTTGGCTGATTTTCATTGCCAAGGAAACCTCAGGCTTTCGGTGGTCCGATATCTCATCGGACTTGCGGTTACTCATCCCAACATTCTCTCTTCCCAGCGCTCCACCGTCGGTTACCCGCCGGCTTCACTGCGCTAGAAATGCTCCCCTACCCCCGGTAGTAAGTTTTGGACTTGTTCGCCAAAAGCGAACAAACTAAAGCAAAGCTTTGTCCAAAATTCACTACCGGGTCTTATCTTCGGTATTGAGCTTAGTCCCGGCAATCTTCGGCGCGGAATTCCTTAATTAGTAAGCTGTTACGCACTTTTTAAAGGATAGCTGCTTCTAAGCTAACCTCCTAACTATCAAAAGAATTCCACTTCCTTAGCTTACACTTAGCTCCCCCCTAAGCCCTTGCGGGCCGGGGGTCCATTAAAAAATGGAAAATTTAGGGACCTTAGATGAAGATAAGGGCTTTTTCCCTTTCGACCATGGAGCTTAGCCCCCACAGTCTGACTGCCCGTTAGAATTAACCGCCATTCGGAGTTTAGTAAAAATACCTGGAGAAACTCCACGATATTCTTTCTAGTGCTCTACCTGCGGCAATTTATTAACGGACGCTATCCCAAAAGATATTTCGGGGAGAACCAGCTATTCCCAAGCTCGATTAGCTTTTTACTTCTTACCACGGCTCGTCCAAGAGTTTTGAACGGCTCACTGGTTCGGGCCTCCTCCCGCATTTCTGCGGGACTCACCCTGGCCATGGCAAGCTCGCTTGGCTTCGGGTCCCGAGCACTCAACGCGCGACAAAATCGCACGCGCTTTTAACACTCGGTTTCCCTGTGCCTCCACCCCATAAGGGCTTAGACAAAGTTGAGTGCTCGGACTCGTTGGGTCATTCTTCAATAGGCACGCCATAACGGTGTCTCGCTATCGCTCGCCACCTAAACTAAAAGTTAAAAATGTAAAAGTCAAAATTTATGTGTCCCGCTTTGCGGGACGGATTATAATCCATCGCGCGAAGCGCGATACAATAATTTTGCATTTTGAGATTTTACTTTTGAATTTAAGCGGTGTCGAACGTTAGTGAGACACCGCGCTGACTCCTTGTGAGCAAACGGTTTCAGGTTCTATTTCATCGGCGTTACCCGCCTACTTTTCACCTTTCCCTCACGGTACTAGTTCACTATCGGTGAGATTGAGTATTTAGCTTTAGCAGTATAGTCCTGCCAGTTTCCCTCGGAGTTTTCGTTTTCCAAGGTACTCAAGTAAAGCATCAAGGAGCGTAAAGTTATTTTTATCTACGGGACTATTACCCTCTATGGTTACTCTTTCCAGAGATATTTGATTAACAACCCTACCTAATTTTCTCCCTCCAGAACGTTTCTTCTACTTGTCCTACGGACAAAAGAAGAAAAGCTCCAGACGATACTCCCTTACAACCCCCCATCGCTCCTCGCTATGCTCGTCGCTTAAAATTTAAAACCTAAAATTTAAAAATGAAAAACTTTGGTTGTTGTTTCTCAACAATATAATCAAAAATTTTCCTCTGAAAATTCTTGGTACCTCAATTTTACACTTTTACTTTTGACTTTTAAACTTAGTTACGAACGCAGTGAGGAACGATAGGGTTTGAGCTATTTCCCGTTTCGCTCGCCGCTACTCAGGGAATAATACCACCAATAAATACACGAATTATTAGCAAATATTCGCGAATAAAATTCGTGATTTTAT
>MHUC01000030.1:4885-5110 GCA_001823315.1 Candidatus Wildermuthbacteria bacterium RIFCSPHIGHO2_12_FULL_40_12 | reverse complement strand
TTATCAAAGATAACAAAATGTGGCTCGGAGCAAGTATTCATAGTGGTGATCGTGAGTTTCGAGTGCCAGATGATTATCCCCTGACTGCAGCTGGCTATAGAATTGATAATGAAGGAAATAAATATATCCGTGTTAAGGGCGTGCGCTGGTGGACGAATCTAGATTATGAAGAGCGTCATGAGAAATTAGTGCTTTACAAAAAGTATTCCGCTAAAGAATATCCAA
>MHUC01000030.1:4587-4815 GCA_001823315.1 Candidatus Wildermuthbacteria bacterium RIFCSPHIGHO2_12_FULL_40_12 | reverse complement strand
GGGTGTGCCGATTACTTTTCTTGATAAATATAGCCCCGAACAGTTTGAGCTACTGGGAATTATGAATACGGGCGAAGAAAATAAAGGTATAAGATACAAAGGCACTCCGCACGGTAGACCACTTGTTAATGGCGTTGAAAAGTATCTTCGTATTTTAATAAAAACAAAAAAATAATATGAAAATTGATCTGCACAAAATTCAAATTCGCAAAGTAATAGCTGGTTATA
>MHUC01000030.1:0-4542 GCA_001823315.1 Candidatus Wildermuthbacteria bacterium RIFCSPHIGHO2_12_FULL_40_12 | reverse complement strand
ATATTCGTCCGAAATATCAGCGTGAGTTTGTGTATAAGGAAAAGCAACGCGATGCCGTGATAGAAACTATCAAAAACAGCTTTCCGTTGAACGTGATGTATTGGATGATCAGAGAAGATGGCGGCTACGAGGTGCTGGACGGCCAACAGCGCACTATCAGTATCGGGCAATATGTTACTGGCGATTTTTCGCTGAACGACCGCTTTTTTCATAATCTCACCAAAGAGGAACAGGATAAAATTTTGGATTATGAACTGATGATTTACTTCTGTGAGGGCACGGACAAGGAGCGTTTGGATTGGTTTAGGATTATTAACATTGCCGGAGAAAAATTGACCGACCAAGAAATTCGCAACGCAGTTTATACCGGCCAATGGCTTTCGGACGCGAAGTTGAAATTTAGCAAATCAAATTGTGCGGCGTATCTGTTGGCAAACGACGGTGGACAATTAGTTAGCGGTTCACCAATCCGGCAAGAGTATTTAGAAACTGCTCTTTCGTGGATAAATGACGGTAAGATTGAAGATTACATGGCTAAGCATCAGCACGATAAAAACGCTGATGGGTTGTGGAGTTATTTCCAAGATGTGATCGCTTGGACGCGGAAGATTTTTCCTAATTATCGCCGAGAGATGAGCAATGTGCCATGGGGCGAGTTGTATAATCAATTCAAAGATAAAAAATTTGATTCAAAGAAACAGGAAAAGGAAATAACCGAATTGATGCAAAACGAAGATGTGACCAAAAAATCCGGTATATACGAATACGTTTTAACTAGAAATGAAAAATTTTTGAATATCCGTGCTTTCACCGACAAGATGAAGCGGGAAGCGTATGAGCGGCAAAAAAGTGTTTGTCCGTGGTGCAAAAAAGAGAAGGAAGAAAAACAGAAGTGGGATATTGAGGAAATGGAGGCCGACCACATTACCCCTTGGCACAAGGACGGTAAAACGACTGCAGAAAACTGCCAAATGCTATGCAAAGAACACAATCGAACTAAATCTGGAATATAGGGACTCATGTTTAAAACCATTACGAGTAAAATATCAGGAAAATTTATCGAGTGGCGGCGCGGCCGGTCATTACTTAATGCTGTGCATGCAGAAATGAAAACAGCCCCAAGTATAAAGAAAATTATTGATAAGAAGACAAAACCACTATGGTTTTCTGCTTGGGAGGCCACAATCGTTGTGGCTTTATTTATATTCTTCTTACTTTTGACGCATGCGCAGACACTTTTTCCATATGAAAAACTCATTGGATTTATAGAATGGCTTTATCCATTTCAAGGGAGCCCATTTGCATTAACGGATGGCAACCATTATCAAAATTTGATTGCCATACATGCTGGCATAGGTGCAGTTCTTATCGGTTTAGCTTTTTTTCTTGCCCAAGAGATCACTAAAGAAAAAGATAAAGAAGGTTCATACAAAGGATTTGTCATATTGCGTAGAACTCGTTTTTTCACTCTCTTGCTAGCTGAGATTTTATTTTTCTTTCTTTTTGCTTGGGGTTCAGTAAATATCTTGGCAACTATCCCAATATTTTTAATAGGGATTTTTACTCTTTATTCTTTGTACAATGCTTTACATTTAATCTTTGACAACTTTGAATTAAAAAGGGAGGAGAAAAAAATATTTTCTGATAGTTTACATAACGATTTTCTGAAAGTTTTAGATTTAGAAATTAAAAAGTTAATAGGCGATAACCAACTCCGCAATTTGTCAAAAGATTACGAAGGTTTTATTGAGGTAACTCCGTTTCCTCCTATTAACAAACAAAACTATACAGCTATAAAAACAGATAAGTCGGGCATATTTACAAACCTAAGCCTTAAAACGTTAAAAAAGTTATTAGCAAGGTTGAAAGAAATAGCCCCAACAGAAAAAGAGGTTGCCGCAATGGGTTCTGATTCCTCAACCGCACTATCTGGTCCGGGAATAAAAAATCCGCTTTGTTATTTATCGCCACGCTTCTTTTCTGATACTAAAGAGGTTAATGACGTATTATTTTGGGTTCGGAACGACTTGCTAAAAGATGAGGAAGCGACAAAAGAAATTAAGGAACTTATATACCAAGCCTTTACAATAACTTCGTTAGATTTTGATTTAGAGCATACCCGAAGCAATATAAGAAAACTCAAACTTCTTTCTTTGGATTTGGTAAAAGATCAGAGGGGCGATGAACTAGGTGAGGTCTTAAATAATTATACAAAGCTCATTGAAGATTTTTATTCATATTTGGAGCCTTACGGCGGGGGTTTTTCAGAAAAGCAAGCTCGCGACATGTCTATGGAGATATTCTTTGGAGGACTCAAGCCGGTGGCATGGATAAGTAAGGATATTCGGGAAATATTTGAGCGAGGTATTGAATCCGATAGCAAAGAAGTAATTAAAGAAGTTGGCTATCTTCCTGTGCGTTTAATGCGATATGCCATTGATTACAAAGACCACTTAATCTTTCAGCAATTTCAGTATTATCCGTTTAGACTCTATCAAGCTTATGTAAATGCACAAAAGGCCGGAAAAGACGAGTTAGCCACCTTTCTTTTTGATAGGTCGTGGCGTTATCTAAAAGAAATTTCTGATTACTACTTAGAGTCTAAACTGAAAAAAGAGGAAGATTATCCAGAGGAAGAAGTGCGTAATTTTGCATGTGCGATTCTAAAAATATTTCAAGGGTTGCTCAAAAACTCGTTTGAAGGACGGGATATTGAAAGTTTTAAAACCTACCTCTCGACTGCTAGCGGACTTTTTAGGCATTTAGATATTACGAATCGTTATGAGAATAAAGAAACAGAGCAGATTGCAGATTTTCTGAAAAATAAAAAAGATGAAATGCTATTTGGTCTTGCTAGCTGGATTTTTTACAAATTGTCGCAAAATAAAGACGATGAGATAGTTAAGCAATTTTACAATGCTATACAGAACTCCGCGCCTTCAAAAATAGAGGAACTCACAAATATATTTTCTCGCGCACATAGCTTTGAAGTGGAAGATTTTTGGGGATGGGATAATTGGGAAATGTCCGAAAAGGGAGAGGGGCAAGTGCATTCAATTCAGATTCTTGAGAAATTAGAAAGATTTTATGCGGTTAAAGCACTTTCTCTATTATCGGGAAAAAGTGATGAAGAGATTGAAAAAGTTAAATTACCACATTCAAGAGACCTGGCTTATTTGGCAGAAGGTACGAGAGATTTAGTGAGGACTCTTGAGGATATCAAAGCAAATCCTAAAAACTGGCAATTTATTTTGAAGGACGAAGCTATAAACAAAGTTGACGCACTTAAAACATTGCTCACCAAAGCAAAAGAGGCACAGGAACAGGAGGAGGTGGAACTTAAGAAGGAACAAGCCATCTCACAAAAGCGAGTACAGGAATTTAAAAAGGAAGTGCTGAAAACTTTTTATGAGGGCGCAAATTTGCGCGATATTTTTAAGAAGCACTTCAATGCATACGAAGATAAGACAAAAGAAAAAACCGACAAAAAAGAGCGATTTGGAATCAACATTGTTGATGATAAAGCTTCATTCTTTGATGAGTGGCATGTTCATTATGTCGGTTGGGGCGAAAATTACGGTCGCGATCTCGCCTCTGGCGAAAATTCCTATCTGCTTGATGACATAGCAAAAGATTGTGTGGAAATTTCCAAAGAGGGCTTTGAGGCAACGCTGGCAAAAATTGAAAATCCAAACGATATAGTAATATTCGCAACAAATATCGCATTCTGGCGGTTTTTTGAGGATTCAAAGAACTTCAAGCCAAAGTGGCATAGAGACATTAAACAGCTTGAGATTAAAGGATTTGGTGGCTGGTACGACTTCAATGGAAAATCAATTCCTGTTTTCGAAACATATCATCAGAAGATTGATAAGCAGATTTTGATTTTGAACAAGGCCAAGATGGGGCAACTTGTTCAACTCTTACCACTCAACGAAGGAGAGGAGGCAAAATCGGTTGAGGACATTTTCTACATGGACATACAAGCATTTTCCGAAAACGAGGAATTGATGAACGAATTTATCAAAAAACCGCCAGAATGGTTACAGAAAATTGGCGATGAGCAGAAACAGCGCGAACATCTACGAGAGCGCGTCCGTATTCAAATTTTTGAGCGGTTTGAGTATATAAAATCAGACGATTTTGAGGGATACAAATTATTTCTCAAAGAGGCCCCATAATCAATATGGAAATCGAATCAAAGCAACAAATCTTAGAACGGCGGAAAGAGATCGAGCAGGATCTTGTGGATATGCTCAAGGAAACCGAAAGCGATTTTTCTTTACAGCATGTTAAAGATGCCATTTTTCACGAAGAGGACAATGATGACATGATGAAGGTCGTAGCGATGTTCGATCGCGGTGGCGACGCTTTGGAATTGAGTAATGTTCTTGAATTGGTAACCGATGCCTGGAATTATTTTCCGCACGAGATACTTGGCGGTATCTCCCCAGCCGAAAAATTATTAGAACATCATAATAAAACCAAAATATGAAAATCAACAACACGTTCAAACTTATCATCGCCATAGTAGTCTCCGAG
>MHUC01000029.1:1932-7078 GCA_001823315.1 Candidatus Wildermuthbacteria bacterium RIFCSPHIGHO2_12_FULL_40_12 | reverse complement strand
TTGGATATTCGGCAGAGGCATCGCGGGCTTTTCAAAATTAAGATAAAGGTTTTTCTTCTCGGCGTTAATTCTAAGGTCAAAAATAACGTCTTCAATTATTTCTTCGATGGAAGCTGGTTCCGGCTCAAACTTCATTTTCCCCGATTCAATCCTGGAAATACTCAACAAGTCATTAACCAAATTAACCAATCTTTCGTTGGATTTATAAACGTTTTCCAATGGCTTTTTAGCTTTATCCGAAAACTTTCCATAACTTCCCTCAATAATCATTGAGATATAACCCTTAATCGCGGTTAAGGGCGTGCGAAGTTGATGGGAAGCGATAGAAATAAATTCTGACTTCGCCTTACTAAGATTGTCCAGCTCTATATAAGCCGTCTCCAATTGCCTGTTTAGTTCCGCCAACTTCTCCCTCTGTTCCACCTCTCTCAAAACCCCCCGAATCAACATAATACCGAAGACGAAAAAAAGAACAAACAACGCTATTCGCAATGCTATTTCGGTGGTCGAACGGGCGATAAAAGCCTCAAAAAGTGAAATTGATAAAATAATGAACGTGAAGATCTCGACGGCAATAGCCTTAAAGTTAAATAAATGGTATCGCAACGCTGCATATGACATACCAATAAAGGTTGGTAGCATAAAAATTGGCCCTAGAATAATAAATTCTGTATTGCTGAATAAAATAACCAATAAAAAGTTTGTGATTATTATTAGAATATAACTAAGAGAAGTGCCTAGAAGCATAATACCCCATTGCCTCTTCTCGATATTTAGCGCATGTCTATATTTAAATACCAAAACAGTAAGCGCTGATATCAAGGATAATAATATAACTAAAGCGAAAAACGGCATCAGTGGACCAGGTATTGGTATCACGGATCCGTTTTTAATCTCGGTCCTGGAAAAGATAAATGGCGATGCGGTTAACATCATCGTGAATCCAAGCGTAAACAACGATACGATAAACCAAATTCTTTTTATAATTAAATTCCGATGAGGAAAGTTATAAATAAATAGTAAAAATAACACCGCGTGTGGCGCGGCGAAAAATATCACCATCCTGATCCAAAACAATGACTGATTAGGAGAAACTGTGAGAGAAAGATAATTCGATATAGACCATAGAACTGTTGAAATACAAATCAGAAAGAAAAAAGCATTCGTAATGCTCTTTCTGTCGTGAAAAAGCACAAGAATACCAAGAAACAATATTGCGAAAATAGGAATGATGGTATAAGCCAATTCTATTGTCATATTTCAATTAAACTAATAATCTAAAATCTATATAGCTTTTACTAATGCTCAATTTCAAATACCTTTTATTATTTATACAATCGAATCCAAATCTAAAAAATACCTTCCCGATGGCGCTGGTTTACCGATCAAGACCTGCTTAGCGAAATAACATAACACTGCCCCACGCAAAAAAGACGCCTCACTTAACTGTGGGATACCCGCCAATTCTTTCCCGACCAAATTAAAAGATTCTCTTAATCTTTCGGCTAAAAATTCTGCACCCATAAAATCACGCGCCAGCATAATTCTATCTCGCGCGGGAGTATCTGCGTTTAGAGATAATATTTTGCCTGCAACGTCTTTCTTCAAGCAACCATTTAGTATTGGTAAATCTGGATTTATATCAAAGCGTTCAATATCTACGATTAACCCCGATCCGTTCCCGGTTACCATTAATACCGGGATTTTGAAATATTTAGCCCGTTCTCTAATTTTTATCTTAAGTGGCATATTATCCATTTCTTCAATTAATAAATCAACTCTCGGTTTGGTCAGAAATTCATCAATATTTTCTTCGGATATTCCTTTGTCAAAAATCTCTATATCGATAAAAGGATCTACCTCGTAAGCTTGTCTAGCCGAAAGCACTGCTTTATTAATTCCTAAATCGCCTAAACTCGCCCTAAATCTGTTTAGATTAGATAGCTCTAAAACATCGTTATCGGCAAATTTCATTTTCTCGGCTCCCCCCTCAAGGACAATACAGATTGCTCCTGGATTGCCAACATTTAAACCGGTAATTCCGATGGTCCGCCGAGAAAATTTTTTCTGCTCTTCCTCGGTTATCAAATTTCTATTGCGCGAAAGCCGCACCAAACGATAATCTTCTTTGTTTAAAGTATGTGCCAACGTTTTACTCCAAGAATAATAAATCCAAACAGTATTTAAATTTTCGGCGTCTATATTTTTTACTTTACTTAACTCCCTTACTTGGCTATCTATAAAATCAACCACCTTAACATATGGATCTATCTTTAATTTCTCTATTTTTTCTTTGTCTTTGTTAAAATTGAGTATTGCCGGCTTCATTTTTTGCTAAGAGATCAGCTTTTTATGTAGCTCGTACCTTGGTGTCGACTTGTGTAGCATATCAACTTTACCTACCACAAAAAGAAATTGAGGTAGCTGATCCGTATCAATAATTTTTTGGACTTCTTTATGAAAGTCCCCCATTTCAATCGCTGCCACAAAAATAGACGTTCGCCAATTAAGACTGTTGAATTCAAGCATGATCCTTTCGGCCAATCGGCCAACCTTCAACCATGTACTCGTATCGTTATTGGTCGCCGTAATAATGGTAACTAATGGTGCCGAACTTAAACTTTTGTAATTTAGCTTAGATAATAACCAACCTAGGTCGAACCACTTAATAAGTATTGGCAATACAAAAGATACCAGCAGTGGCATTCTTAACGCGTAACCTGGCAAACCATCTTTACTGTTTGTTAAACTGTTATGCATCCACCGCGACATTTCTTTACGGAAAGAAGAACGATGATAGGCGCTCTTCAACCCCTCGGCGGTTAACGACGCCAGCTCAAGCACTTCTTTTTTGTCCGTCACCCAATGCACATTTATGCCATGCGTTGAGTACTCTTGCGCTAGTGAAGATACGGAATTAATTACATTTAGTGGAACCGTTTCGGCGGAAAACAGCCCGCGAGCATTAATTCTTTTGGTGATAGTGCCGAGAATTAAATCATTTTTCTCTCCTCCAGCGCCTGTATAATCTTTGAATCGTACCGTAGCTAAATGATACTTGTTTTGGAATGGACCATAACCAACAAAATCAAAAATGTTAAAATAGGTAGCGGCTAAAATTAAGTTTTCTAAAGCGCAACCAATACTAATATATAGGTCTCTAGTTTTAGGGTCGGCCTCCAGTAATACTAATTTTGGATCATAATATATATAGCACTCGGGTGATTCAATTTTAAACAGCCATGGCTGACTATTATGCGTAGACGGCGCCAGAATCGCATAACGCAAAACAAACTCTATTTGAGATTTTAAGTTTCCATCTTTAGGAAAATCCGAAATTTTTATCCGTCTCGGATCGTCAACCATATGTTTATTATATAATTTTGTGGATAAAAAAACAGCCAAAGAGCTGTTTTTGTCGGACGTAAAATTTACAATAAAATCTACGCTTAATCCATATTGCCTGACGAAAATAAAATATCTCTAATAGTAACTTTGATGCTCCTGCCAACTATCCTGCTATCAACAACTTCGCCTCTCTTTCTCCCTAATAGACATTGAATCAATGGAGCAGTACAAGATATTTTACCATTCAGGATATCTGATTTGCCGGGGCCAACAATTTCCCAAATCTGCGGCTCGCCATTAACCTCTATCTCTATTTTTACGCCAATATCCACGACAGGGGATTGATTTTGGGTATAATTATCAACTTTTTCCATAAAGCTTAATATTTTTCGAGAAAATTAATAAATAAAAGGCTAGGCTATTGCCTAACCTTTCTCGTCGATAAGAAGATCTGCGATCGAGCTCGTAATCGGTAGCTTTGTGAGTTCTTCTATCCAAAGCCACTGACCTACAGGATTAATTTCTAAAAAAACGTACTCACCGTCTGGAGTAACCACCATATCAATAGCACCAAACATGAGCCCAAGCTGCTGGACAAGCGCTATGCATAAATCGCTCACTCTATCAGGAAGTTTATAAACTTCATGTGGAGTATTTGGTATGTCGTAATTGCGCCAGTCTACCTTTGTGCGCTCGTTTTGTTGAGAGTGTATCGCACAAGTAAAAACTTGGCTACCAACAACTGTTACTCGAAGCTCAAATTCCTTAGGTACATATTCCTGAAAGATAAGTGGGCAGTACCGAACCCGATCGAGACGCCTCTGAACCTGTTCGCGGGTCAATCTTTGAGTGTAAACCCCCAAGGGTCCTTTTTCTTCGTCGACCCGAATATAGGTTCTGTGTACTGCTTTAGCGGCAAATTCACCATCTCGAGAGCTAATGAATTGTTCCACCGCCTCTGGAGAATTACCAAATATGGTTTCGGGAATATGAAACCCTAGCCGACGGGCCACAATAAGTTGATATGGCTTACGCATAGCGATCCTAACTGCATCGGGATCGCTCACCCAAGGGACCAAGATAATGTGTGGAAGAGCGTCTAGAAAGAACTGGGATTCACGCTCCACATATTCTCGGATACAAGGATCTTGTGATGCAACTTGTGGCATGCTGGGTCTACGATACAAAACGCTCTGGATTTGACCTTGTGTGATTGTAGTATCGCCAGAACGGATAACGACTCCTTGCCTAAAACCGATCTCTAAATCTCTTGGGAACTTACTGAAATCCAAGAGAAAGGTATCGACTCCTTTTGCCCTGAGACAACTCATCACCTCTAAACTATGTAGGTCGGTCTCTCCTGTTATTGCAATTACTGTCATGATCTTCCTCCTTTCTTGTTGTAAAAGTACTATTCTTTTTTACACTTAACCAATTTTCCGTTTCTTATTAAAGATTGAGTTCCATGCTTTTGAGAAATACCTTTCGCTAAACACAACCTGTCCTCTATCGCCATCATAAGTTTTTTTCCCCTCTTGTGGCCACGGATAACGCTCTCTTTTGCAAGTTTTAATGCGATTTTTAAATGTGCCACATTATGGCTATGATGGAACGGAATCGCGGCATAAAAACAATCGCTTTCTGATAATTTATTTTTATTCTTCTTAATAACCTCGAGGATCTTTTCTCTTCTTAGGGAGTCGTTTTTTATGACCTCAACCCATACCATCTCACCATTTTTTAATTTCTTTCTGTCTTCTTGATCGCTTTTAAATATTTTTTTAATTTGTGAAATCAT
>MHUC01000029.1:0-1915 GCA_001823315.1 Candidatus Wildermuthbacteria bacterium RIFCSPHIGHO2_12_FULL_40_12 | reverse complement strand
TTAGATGGTGTCTGGACTTCCCAGAAACATGGTATCGATCTCGCATCCAAGCTTCTCGCTTTGAACGCGGTTACAGACCGGAGGAATAGGCTGCTCAAAACCAATCAGGAACGGCAATGACGCGACAGCATCATCTTGAAGTATGCCAATAATATTATTCATCTTCATCACCTCCTTGTTTTTAGAATATCAAACCGAGTAATCAGTCGTTAGTGGCAACCCGGAAAGGATGAATAAACATTACCAATACTCCATCGCCTGATCATTTTGAGAAGAATATCCGTATCCACCTCTTCAATAGCAAGCGATCTACTTCTTGTTAGACCTTCTGGGAGTCGATTAGGATCTTCCGATCCGCACACCGGACACGTCACGGCGTTAAGACTTTTTATAATATTTGTTCTGCAATCTGGACATATAGCTAACACGTATTACCTCCTTTCTTTCAGAATACTCTATTTTCAAAGCCGAGAACTGTTCTCAGTGTACTACCTCCAAAATAGCTTTCCCATAATTGTTGTCAATATTTGACAAAAGAAAGTGGCCAAGATAAGATGATTTTAGAGTTTTCTTAACTTCTCTGTTGGTATCTACCAACAGCGCGAAACAATACAAATCTAAAAATACACAATATGTCTATATCAACCAATAACTTACTCGTAAAACAACTAATTGAATTTGGATTAAGCGAAAAAGAAGCCAAGGTATATTTGGCCCTACTTGAATTGGAGGTAGCTGCGGTGAGTGAAGTATCTAAAACCGCAAACATTAATCGCAGTACGGCTTATGTTGTTTTAGAATCGTTAAAAAAGAAAGGATTAGTTAGTACGTCTGCAGACGAAAAAGTGCAGAGATACGTTGCCGTTTCTCCAGATTTATTGCTTTCGGAAGCGCAAAATAAAGCAAAGAGGTCCGAGGAAATAAAAGACAAAATAAACAATATCATTCCCGATTTGAGGGCACTACACAAAGACACGAAAGAAAAACCTACAGTAAAGGTTTACGAAGGAAAAGACGGATTAATAGCGGCATTTGAAGAATCTCTACACAATAAAGAAAAGATAATGAGGGCGTCTTCCTCTCCCGGCAACATAGCAAAAATCATACCAAATTACCTACTTCAGTACGTACATAAACGTATGCGATTAGGTATAAAAATGCACGGTATTCATCCTGATGATAAAATTCACAGAGGTTATATCGAAAACAGTCCCCGCACCATTGATACATACATTCTTGTACCAAGAACAAAACACAAATTTCCAGCAGATTTCGCCGTATGGGACGACAAAGTTGGATTCATGTCTGATCAAAACAGAGGAATAGCAATCGTCATACAAAGTAGTATGATATCAGAAGCAATGAAAAGTATTTTCGATTTAGCATGGGCAAATGCAAAATCTATAGGCGATGAAGTAAAGGGATATAAAACAAAAAGTAAAAACGGAAAAGAAGCTACTTCTTAACTCATTTTTGCTTATCGGTTAATTTTTCTTCCTTATAATTTTATCAAAACGATATTTCGGGTTTCTTAATAGAAAAATTTCTTCGAGATTCCTCCGCGCCTCATCAACAACCAAAATTCCAGGGTGTTGCTTAATAAAAGCATCGAGTTGGCTTGATGCAATCTCTATTGGTTGCCAAATATTTTTATCTTTAAACGTAGATATCTAATTACTATGCGTAGATGGCGCTAAAATAGCGTAATTTAGAACAAACTTAATTTGAGCTTCTAATCCTTCTTTTTCCGGAAAATCGGAAATGCTAATCTGTCTTGGATTATTAGACATCTTTTTCCATTATATAATTTTATAAACACAAAAAACAGCCTTTTTGCCGTTATTGATCGAGTCATTCCGTAATATAAATGCTGTTATTTTGTTTTGTATCTAACAAATTTTCTATTCCTAAGTAC
>MHUC01000028.1:1405-5356 GCA_001823315.1 Candidatus Wildermuthbacteria bacterium RIFCSPHIGHO2_12_FULL_40_12 | reverse complement strand
TTTAATCGCATCATACGCGCCGCCTCAAGAAATAGAAGGTTCTGATATTCTCCCACCGTTCCTCCAATTTCAACCAAAACAAAATCTGATTTTGTCTTGTTGCCTGCTTTTCTGATGCGAGAAATCACTTCTTCCGGTATATGAGGAACAACTTCAACACATTTCCCGTCGTACTCTAAATTTCTTTCTTTATTGATAACGGTTTGGTACACTCTGCCGGTTGTTAAATAGTTGTCAGTGCTTAAATCAATCCCTAAAAATCTTTCATAGTTGCCAATATCCTGGTCGCATTCCGTCCCATCATCGGTCACGAAAACTTCTCCGTGCTCTATAGGATTCATTGTGCCAGCGTCTACATTGATATAAGGGTCAATTTTCAGCGCCGTTACCTTAAAACCCTTTAACTGCAGTATTTTTCCGATAACCGCCGTGGTGACGCCCTTGCCAATGCCTGACATCACTCCTCCGGTAACAAATATGTATCTTGTCATATCACCAATATCGCTAATTTTCGCAGATAATCGCGAATATCAATAATTAAATCACGAATACTCACTAATGCATTGTGTGCGTATTAGTGATAGGTTCGTGATTATTAGTGGTCTTTTTCTTCCGTCGCTATTATTCTGATTTCCGATTCCAGGTTGTGATCCAGTTTCACCTTGATTGAATGCTCTCCGGGTTCTTTGATCGGACCGTCCATTATTATCTGGCTCTTCTTTATCTCAAGCCCCGATTCTTTCAATTGTTCCGCAATTCTTTGGTTATTTATTGGTTCAAATACTTGATTTTCTTTCCCTATTTTTATCGGAATCACCAATTCTAAACCATCGAGCTTTGAGGCAAAATCTTGAACGCCTTTCAGCTCTTCTTCTTCTTTCTTTAACTGGATTTCTTTCTGGAGCGCCAACCAAGCCAAGGCCTTTTTATCCGCCACTTTTACTAAATTATTGGGCATCAAAAAATTCCTGGCGTAGCCGGCTTTAACCTCTTTAACGTCGTATTTCTTTCCTAATTTTTCAACGTCTCGCAATAAAATTACTTTCATATGGCTTAGTTAAAGTTGTTGTACGGGTTGATTTTATCTTATTTCTTTCAGTATTTCAATGGCTTTATCAAGCTGGGGGTCGCTTTCGCCGTTAAGATCTTCCGGTGATACTTCAATCTTGATATCCGGCTCTAATCCTTTCCCGGTAATCAATTCACCATTTGGGGTTAGCCATTTGGCAACCGTGATTTTTAAGACAGAACCGCCTTTTAGCTCTTCTAATTCCTGGATTGATCCTTTGCCGTAGGATTTTTCGCCAATGATTTTAATTCCCCGATTATCCCTTAGTGCGCCAGCTAAAATCTCGGAAGCCGAAGCCGTACCCTCGTTAATAATAATCGTCATTGGATATTGTAGTAGCCGAGAGTTGCCTTGGCTTTGATAAACTCTTTGGTCTTGCTTGCCTCCAAAATCTTCAATGACCACCGTGTTTCCTTGTTCCAAGAACCATCCGGCTATTTCTTGAGAAATTTCCAGATATCCGCCCGGGTTATTTCTTAGGTCTAAAACTATTTTGTTAGCCGGACTATTAAGTATTTCTCTAACCGCTACCGCAAAATCAAATCCCGCCTTTTCTGAAAATTGATATATTTTAATATAAGCTATTTTATCATTTTCGGAAATGTCTTTTAACTCCCAAGACATTGAAGGAATTTCAATGACGTCTCTTGTTATCTCCACCTCTTTGGGCGCTTTTAATCCTTCTCGAAAAATTGTCAAAACCACTTTTGTTCCTTTTGGTCCTCTAATCAGGTTAACCGCTTCGTCAATGCTTAAATCAATCGTCGGAGTATCGTCAATTTGCAGTATTTTATCTCCGGCTTTCAATCCCGCGGTTTTAGCCGGAGTGCCTTCCAGCGGAGCTATAACCTGAAGTTGTTCGTCTTTTTTGCCGATTTCAATGCCAATGCCTTCGAAGCGGCCGGAAATATCTTCTTTAAACTTTTTTGTCTCCTCCGGGCTTAAAAAAATCGTATAAGGATCTTCTAAAGATTTTACCATGCCTTCAATGGCTCCATAGATAATTTTTTGAGTATCTATTTTTTCAGGATCAACAAACCTTGATTGAAGTGTTTCGTACGCTTCCCAGAAGAGCGAAAAATCAATTTGTTCCGGCTGGCAAACGCGACAAACAACCTGATTTTTTCCAGTAAGCAAACCTGCTCCAAAGCTTATGCCAAGGGCAATGATTAGCAGTAACAATAAAGGCAGTTTTTTCATAATATCCATCTTAACAAATACGTGAAAAAAGAAAAGTTAAAAGTAAAAGACGCTTTATCCGAAGATTAGCGTCTTTAGTTGTGAGTTAGGGTAATTAGCCGGTTAGAGAGAGTATCTCTTTAGCTAGATCGGAAGAACCTTCCTCGATTGTTTTCTTTTCGTTGAGAAGGTATTCGACCACCCCGCTGTCATCGTGTGGCCAACTTAATTCTTGAACTTTTCGTCGCCATTTCTCGATGATATGGTCGTGATTGTAGTGGATGATTGTTGCGGGAATAAGGGCCCCTATTATTCGAAGCTCGTCCGTGGTTGAAACTAAATCCAAAATTTTTATCACGGATTCTTCGAAGGGCGTTGGGGTTGATGTTGTCTTTTCTTCGTCCATTCTTGCCTCCTTTCTTAAGAACTGTCAAGAGAATAACAGATTGTATATTAATTGTCAAACAAAAACGGCCTATAATCTTAGGCCGTAGGAATATCGCTCAACCAAGGCGCTGGTTTTATTTTCCACATCGGCTTTTCTGGTTGCAAATACGTCGCGTATTATGTTGAGCTGACTTTGGCTAACAGATCGTCTGTCCAGAATAATGTGGAAAAGCTCGCAACTGTTAGAGCAGCCCAGCATCTTTACTGCCTCCTCTACGGTTAAGATGCTAAAGCCAATAAGATAGGTTAAGCTTCTTCTCGCCTCTCCCATCCTTTCAAATTCCAGCACATTGTATCCTAACGCGGTTAAAAAACACATTAACCGAATTTGACTTTCTCTGCCGGGAGGACACCCTCCATCCTGAAACCAACTTTTCGCGGTGTTCCGCGTCACGTTGCAATATTCTGCCACATGCCTTGCAAAGTGAGACCAATCTGTTCTTATGCGAAAATCTCTAAGGCAGTCAATTAAATACCCTTGAAATCGATCATTTTTCATTGTTAAAGAGCTCCTTGTTGTGATATTGTAGAATAGCAAAAAACGTAATACTTTTCAAGGAACGTATACAACAGAAAAACCCCCGGATTCACACAAGCAAATCTTATGGGGGGTTTGGTTTACAAAGCATCTGACCGACTATTTTTTACGGGCCAAGTATTCTTTACCTTTGCCAACATCGGGATTAACTGGAATGCCTTTGGCGCAAAGCGGACAATCCGCTTCGTCCCATGCGTCGAGCTTCATATTCGCGAGCGCGGTGAGCTTGGGCACATTGCCTACGTCTTGCGCCGTGATTCCTCCACGATTACAGAGTACGCCAAGACCAATCACATTGCCACCGAGAGCGCGAACCGTCTCAATGACTTTCTTCGCAGAACCACCGGTAGTGAGAACGTCCTCAACTACCAAGATGTTTTTTTCGGCCACGATTTCGTCGTAACCGCGTTTGATGACGAAATTTCCGGTTTCGGCATAGCATAGCCGATTCTTTCTTTTCGGGCTTGGAATGGCTAATACTTCTTTTTCGGCGTAAACACCGAATACTTCGCGCCCAGTGATTTCCGAAAGATGATGCGCAGTCCACTGCGAGAGGATTACGCCGCCGATTGCCGGAGCGATAACAATTTCCACGTTATCATCTGCGAATCGTTCAGCCATTGCGTGGCAGAGGCGGGACGTTTCCGCGGTGTGCGGATAGATCGCATCCTTGTTGACGTAAGTCGCACCATGTCTATTGGAAGTATAGACGATATGA
>MHUC01000028.1:0-1331 GCA_001823315.1 Candidatus Wildermuthbacteria bacterium RIFCSPHIGHO2_12_FULL_40_12 | reverse complement strand
GGCGAAATACCATCGTACTTAACCGATTTTCTCCTTATTTAGTTTTAAGCGTACTCGTTTAGTCGAAACCCAATAGTTAGTTTTGGATATTCTAAACTACCTTAAAATTAAAGAAAAATCAAGTCAAAAGAAAAGAGCAGATTTGAAATCTGTTCTGGTTAATCGCATCTGTTCTGATAAAATCTAAACAATTTTTTGCATTAATTGGCCAATAGTTATTCCTACTACAATCGTGATGCCTCCAACCAGCAACATTCTCAAGCCGTTTTTTAATATGTTAATCCTTGAAAGCTTTGCGTTGGCCGCCCCCAGCAAAAAAAGCGTTAAAAGAGATAAAGTTATAGATATCCAAATCGCAGAATGAGCAGGAAAAATAATATATGGGAAGAGAGGAATAAAGCCAGCGACAAAGTAAGAAAAAAACATAATAGTTCCGTTGGTGATTGGTCCGCGCATCGGAGCTTCGCTCTTTGTCTCATATTCTTTTACAGAATATTCTGAAAGAAAACTGCCAACCGCCATTGAGAACGATTCTACGAAGATAAGGATGACACCGGTGGTAAAAACGATTTTTGGCGATGTGCCGATTACCGCAATGCCAGACAACAAACTTACCGTTGAAACCAAGCTATCTTCAACACCAAACGTAAAATTACGAATAAAAGCAACGGGAATATTTCTCATATAGTGTATTCTACGAGAAATTAATGAATAAATCAAAAATTAAAAAAGAGAAAAGCGACATGGCGAACCATACCGCTTTCGATGTTGGTGGGAGACGTACACGACTAGAGAAGTAGGAACCCGCCCTCGAAGAACTTGGCCGCGATGTCTTCTTGGATTGCGCGCTCGTGCTCTTCTTCGGACATTCGCTCCAGCACCTCGTTGCTCCACTCACGAGGCTTGATGTCCACGTAGGCCATCCACTTACCGTTGCTGTGATTGATGCTGATGAGCCGTTCTCCCCAGAAACGAGGATTGCTGACGTAGAGGTCGAGACCCCCCTCGTCGGAAACCTCGATGGCCTGAATCGTTCCGGCGAGGATGTGGTAGTGCGAACCATGCTCACATCTAAACCTGTAGAGCCGGCCAACAATCTTGCTTGGTGCAAGCGGAAGACCAGCTTCTCGCAATTCGTTTTGGAGTTTCGACTCGAGCTTCTGAATCTGTCTCAGACTCATGTGAATTTCCTTTCGTCTTTGTGTTGGAATGTGCTTTCTGCAACCGCTACGGCCGCAGGTTATCGGCAAACTATGATTCCGATAATACTTAAGGTTAACACATCATACCATAAAAGTCAAGAGGCGGCAAGCGCCGCCTCTTGGGAGTAT
>MHUC01000027.1 GCA_001823315.1 Candidatus Wildermuthbacteria bacterium RIFCSPHIGHO2_12_FULL_40_12 | reverse complement strand
TCCCTGTCCGCAGATTTTTCTCCCAGAAAATCGACTAAAGCAAGATATGTGCGACTCATCTCGGTAAAGACAGAAGGATTCAATGGCTCTAATTCGATTGCTTGATTCCAGGCGGCGACACCTGCGTTGCCGGCCCCATCAATGATGCCAATAAGGCCTTGGTATGTAATTCCTTTTACGCTCCAGTTAACAGCATTCTTAGGATTGGCCGTTACCGCTCTTTCGACTTCTTGCGCGGCGGCCAAAGCCACATTCTGAACCCGAAGACGTACTTCTTCTGACGATACATCTTCTTGCGCAACAATAGCATTCAGCTTGGCTAAATAGGCCTGGGAAAGTTCCCGATGATAAATATCCGCTGTTGGGTTTAATCTTGCCGCTTCCGCGAATTGTTTAATCGTTAAGTTTAAATCTTGATTCCTCCAAGCGTTTAACCCGGAAAGATACCTTACTTCTGCCAAATACTTGGGTACGCCAGCTAAAATAAAACCGAATATAAGTATTAAGATTAAAATTAAAAATACCTTCGGCGTTGTTTTGGTTCCGAGTTTTGTCTGCGGCGCCACATTCTGTTTTGCGCTCAAGACCGCTAAGTTAGATAAAAATATCCAGAATACCAGCCACAAAATAAAATTGGCTGGATACAAAAAATAGCTTACCGTCAACCCGATCAACCCGGAAACAACGCCTGATAACAGTAAAAAGTCGTATTCGTTGTTTTTGCCGACGATAATCAATTTGATTTGACGGAAACCCAGCCAAAGCGCTGTCCCGAGGATAAATAACAACGAGGAAACGCCGAAAATGCCCGTGGTAATAATTTTATTAAGAACTTCTGAAGGACCGGTTTCAAATCTTATAGACCAAAACGCTGTTTGGTTGACCTCGGCAGATTTGAATTTAGCGTAATTATAAGAGAAGTTTCCCGGACCAGAACCCAAAAAAAAGGAACTCAATAGTGTTTTGCCCGCAATATCAATGGTTGTCTTTTGGCTCGGGAACGCTTCAAGCGGCAAATCAATAATGCTTGACCGAACTGGCTTAAGAACAATGAAAACTAAAGAAACTGCCAGCAAGACAATGGCAACCAGCGCCAGTTTCTCTTTTTTAAGCCCGAAACCATACATTCCAAAAACAAACAGAACGATCATTTCAATGCTAAAAACCAACCAAGCGGTATTGAATCCCAAAACGGCTAAGTTAAAAACCAGCAGAATAATTGCTACTGATAAAATCCACCGCAGGATGCCTTGTGCCAAGAAAGCGACCGCAATGATGATAGGTGTCAAAACCGCAAAAAAGAGAGCGGCGGCGTTGGGCGTGCCAATAACATTAAAAGTGGCTTGCCTGGCAAAGTCCCATGGAAAAATAAACTTGCCAAAAAGCTGTAATGCGTTAACTAAGGCCGCTAAAAGCCCCGATATGGCTAACAACAGAAAAGCCCAATAAGAATCTTTGGCGGTTTTGAAAGTGTTAACGACAAGAAAATAAAACAATACAAATAATAGCAATGTTATAAAGCTGGTGGAAACGTTAAATGGCCAACCCCAAAAACTGTTATACTTTGATAGAGAAAAAGCGGTCGACAAGCCATAGACCGCCAAGAGAAATACCACTGCAACGTTGGTCGGAACAACAGCAATGCTCAAATCCTCCGAAGATAAACATCTTAGGACTGCAAAAACAGCAGCGAGAAAAATTAAGACGGCAAATAACGCCTGCTTGTTCAGTTCTAAATAATTAGATGTCCAGGGAAGAAAAAACAAAGGAGTCAAAAAAACCAGAACGTAAACAAATAACTTGTCTAAATCTTTCCAAGAACTTAATTTCCGACTCAAACCAACTACCCGACTAAAGATATTCATTAGATTTAAGTTAATATAACTGCTTTATAACAAATAAACAAAACCCGTTCAACCCTCGCGCCATAACAAAGCTTGGCGCAGAGATCAATAACTCTTCATATTTTGCAGTATCCCGATAGCGATAAAAGTCAAAAGAAGATTACCGCCACCGTAACTGACCAACGGCAAAGGGATGCCGATTATCGGCAGAAAACCGACATTCATCCCGATATTGATGACGACCTGCGACGCCAAGAGTATGGCGAACCCCAAGGCAAACAAACGAGGAAAATTTGATTGACTTGTGGCGGCGATACGAATAATCCGCCAGATCAACGCGCCAAAAAGAACAAATAAAAATACCGTCCCAACAAAACCAGTTTCTTCGGCGATGGCGGCAAAAATAAAATCGGTTTGCGATTCTGGAAGAAACCCATATTGAACTTGTGTTCCTTTTCCCAGTCCCTTGCCGAATAGACCACCCGAACCGATAGCTATCTCGGATTGGGACTGATTCCAGCCAATTTTCAAGTTGTCTCCCGTTTGGGGAAAAATAAAACTGGTAATCCTTTCTTTTTGATAATCTTTTAATAAAAACTGCCAACCTAAAGCCGCAAGTAAGACGCCGCAAAAACAAATAATCAGGAAGTGGCGGACCTTAATGCCAGAAAGGAGGAGGATGCCAAGCCAGAGAGAAAATAATAACAGGATTGACCCAAGGTCTGGCTGTAAAAATATTAATACGGCTGGCAGAAAAACATAAAGCCCGGAAAGAAAAATATGCTTTATCTGATACATTTCAACGTGTCTGGTTGAAAAATATTTAGCCAAGAGAATTATCAAAACTATTTTCGTAAATTCGATCGGGTCAACAGAAAATGGCCCTGCTTTATACCAACGTTTAATACCTCTGATTTCCGGCGCCAAAAAAAATAATAGAACCAAAGCAATAATACAGGCCAAATAAAGCGCCAGTATCAAATATGGCTCTTGCTTAAAGACGCGCCAGTCAACAAAACTGAAAACCAATATTAAAATGAGACCAACCGCCAAAAAAAATAATTGTTTGTAAAAATTAATAAAATCTCCTCGGTTCACAGAATAGCCATACAGAAAAAAGAGTCCCATTAATACCAACGAGACGGCGGCGCCGATCATTACCCAATCCATTTTCTGCAAATGACGAATCATCGCATACATCGTATCAAAGATGTCATTAAATTATCTCTTGGTTATCTCTTGAAGATCGTCCTCGTTAATAATCTTAATGCCGAGTTGCTTCGCTTCTCCAACCTTTGATCCTGGGTTTCTGCCGACAACGACATAATCTGTATTGCGGGCAACATGTTCTACCGCTTTTCCGCCAAGTTCTCGAATTCTTTCTTTAGCCGCTTCTCTCGTCGTATTGTCTAAGGTGCCGGTTAAAACAAATGTCTTTCCTTTCAGTGATAAATTCTGCCTTGTTGTTTCTGACGGCACTTTTACCTCCGCTTTCTCCAATTTCTCCAAAAACTCCAAATTTCTTCTGTCCTGAAAATATCGATATACCGATTCTGCGGTCACTGGTCCAATATCTAATACGTCCCGCAATTCATCTAAGCTGACATTTTTTACTCGGTTTAAAGATTGAAAGCGGATAGCCATGTCTCTGGCCGTTTCCTCGCCAACATTCCTGATACCCAAAGCATAAATGAATCTTGCTAAAGTTATTCTTTTTTTGGCGGCAATCGACCCGATTAAGTTCTGCGTTGATTTTTGAGCAAATCCCTGGATAACAGCCGCTTCGCTGTTTTTCTTTTTTTTGCCTGATGCTGAATCTCCCAAATGGATAATATCTCCAACTTCCAAGCGGAAAAGATCCGCCGGATCGGAAATTAGCCCAGAATCTAAAAGTTTGCCAATAATTTTAGGCCCCAACCCCACGATATTGAAAGCCCCCCTGGATACAAAATGATGAAACTGTTTTTTTTGACGGCTAAAACATTGCCGGTTGTGGCACCGCCAAACAGCTTCTTTCTCTTTCTTTATTATTGCTCCGCCGCAAGCCGGACATTTTTTGGGAAATTCAAAATTCCTTTCTTTACCCGTTCTTAATTCTGGCAAAACCTTTACAATGTCCGGGATTACATCTCCCGCCCTACCCACAATAATGGTGTCTCCGATTTTAATTCCTAATCTTTTTATCTCGTCTTCGTTGTGAAGCGTCGCCCTTGAAATTTTAACACCGCCAATCTCCACGGGTTTCAATATCGCTACTGGCGTTAAAGAACCGGTTCTGCCAACCTGAATCGTAATATCTTCAATAATGGTTGTTGCTTGCTTCAAAGGAAACTTAAACGCTATCGCGCCCCTTGGGGCTTTCCCCACCGTACCCAGTTTTTCGTAAATCTTGTTTGGGTTTACAGTAACCACAATGCCGTCTATCTCATACGGCAACTCATCCCTGTAATTTTTCCAATAATCGTAGAATTTAAAAACCGCGGACAAATCGCCGCAACGCTGGGAATGCTTACTGATTTTGAATCCAAAAATCTTCAAAATCTGATGCTCTTGTTCATGATTGCTTTGACCGCAATCAGTAACCAAGTCGTAAGAGAAAAAATCCAATCTTCTCTTGGCTGTAATTTTGGGATCTAACTGGCGAATAGATCCGGCTGCCATATTTCTTGGATTAGAAAATACTGCAAGGTCCTGCCTTATCTGCTCTTGATTGATTCTTGAAAACTCTTTCTTGGCAATAAAGACCTCGCCCCTCACGATTAGTTCTTTGTCATCACCAAATGTAATTTTGGGAATAGCTTGTTTTTCTTCTTCGGAAAATCCTCTAAACGATTTAATTCTTAGGGGAATCTGCTCAATGGTCTTTAAATTAACCGTAACATCTTCTCCGATCAAACCGTCTCCCCTTGTCGCGCCGGCCTTGAATATATTGTCTTTATAGGTTAATTCGACTGCTAATCCGTCTATTTTTAGTTCGCAGTAAAAATCAGTGTTTTTTCTCTCGTTTTCGTCCAGTAATTTATAAATCCTCTCTTGCCAATCCGTCATGTCCTGTTCAGAGAACGCGTCATTGAAAGACAGCATTGGTTCTGCGTGTCTAACTTTTGAAAATTTTTCCAGCGGCTTTCCTCCGATTCTCTGGGTTGGAGAATCGGGCGTAATAAATTCCGGGTATTCTTGCTCCAAATCAAAAAGTTCCTTTTTCAAGGAATCCAAAACGCCTTCTGAAACTTCTTGTCTGTCTTCTACATGATACAGATAACGGTGATAATTGATCGCCTCTCTTAGTTTCTCTATTCTTTGTTTTGCTTCTTGTTTTTGCACAGAAATTGAACTATTAAATTAGCTCGCAGAATGAATGGTTTGACGCCAATGATTAAAATCCTATATCCTTTGAGCGATCATCAGGATAAATTTTGAGATTTGCGCTTTGAATTTTGAGATTTCTTAGTATTCCGCCTCAATCGCCCTGCTTACACCCTGGAACGAACCGACCGAACGTAAACAATAGTTATCACCAAGACAATCTGAACCAGAACCAAACACTTCTACCGTATAGTTAGCCGCATTACCTAATGTGCCAAAAACAGGAATCGGGTTTCCGCGATTCAACAATGCCTTCTCTATTCCCGTATCGGCGGCGTAAAAAGCG
>MHUC01000026.1 GCA_001823315.1 Candidatus Wildermuthbacteria bacterium RIFCSPHIGHO2_12_FULL_40_12 | reverse complement strand
TCCTTCTGTCTTTACCGAGATGAGTCGCACATATCTTGCTTTAGTCGATTTTCTGGGAGAAAAATCTGCGGACAGGGAAACAAACTTAAATTTCGCTTTGGATAACGCCGGAAAAGCAATTTCGCTGAAAGCGGATTACTGGCCCGCTTATTTACTTCAGGCAACGACATTTGCAAGGAAAAATATGTTAACTGAAGCGGTACAGAAAATGGAAGAGTTAAAATCGGCGTTGCCGGACGACACCGAAGTAGCTTTCCAGTTAGGAGTTATGTATTATAATAATAATCAATTGGAAGAAGCCAGAACAGAGCTTGAAAGGTTGTTGCGTTTAAATGAGAACTACGCGACCGCGCACTACTTTTTAGGGTTGATTCATGATAAGAAAAACAACAAAGCAGAGGCCATCGCTCATTTCGAAGTTCTCGAAAAACTCAATCCCGAAGACGGTACCGTCAAAGACATTTTATCTAATTTGCGTTCGGGTAAGAACGCTTTAGATGGTGTTCAATAGGCGTTGTTAAAAGCATTGACTTTACCGAGCGCATAATATAGCATAGGAATAATATACTGAAAACTGCTACTTCTGGTATTTGTTTTTACATTTCCGCTTTTGAATATATTGCCATTGAAACCTTGTTGTTTTATCGGATAGTATTTTTAAGGATTACGGCCAGATTTTTTATTCCACAGTGTTTTAGATAAACAATAAAAATTTTTCTTCGCCAGCCATAGTTTGGATTTTTTGTCGTCCTAAAAAAGGGGATTTTTAAGTTTTAGCCCTGTGTATAATATGTTTAACATCAAAACCAAGAATTTTGGTAAGTCGCAGATTTCCGCCATCTTGCCAAACTTGTTGACAATCCAAAAAGACAACTGGACAAAATTTTGGGAGAAAGATCTCAAAGAGCTGTTCTTCGAAATTTCTCCCATTCGCGATTATACCGGAAAAGAATTGGAACTTTGGTTTTTGGATTATAAATTAGGCGAATCTAAATACAAAGACGATTTCGAAGCAAAAAACAACAATGATTCTTACGAAGCCCCTCTGAGAGTTAGAGTAAGATTGGTCAACTTAAAAACCAAAGAGATAAAAGAACAAGAGGTTTTTCTGACTGACTTTCCGATTATGACCGAGCGGGGAACTTTTATTGTTAACGGAGTGGAAAGAGTGGCAATATCGCAACTGATTCGTTCTCCCGGCGCATTCTTTACCTTGCAAAGGACGGGAGGGAAGAATTATTTTGGAGCTAAAATCATCCCAAACAGGGGGTCTTGGCTTGAGTTTGAGACCGAGCCGTCCGGATTCATAGGGGTTAAGATAGACCGCAAGCGCAAAGTGTCTATGACTTGTTTGCTGAGGGCTCTTGGAGCCGCAGAAAACGATCAATCCATCAAAGAATATTTTACGGATGTTAATAAAGGAGAAGTTGATTTTATTGAAGAAACCCTCAAGAGAGATCTAATCCACAGTCAAGCAGACGCCTTGATTGAAATTTATCATCGCTTAAGGCCGGGAGACGTGGCGACTCCTGATACCGCCAAAGAGCTGATTTGGAATATGTTTTTCAATTTTGAGAGATACGATTTGTCAAAAGTAGGAAGGTGGAGAATGATGCAAAGATTATCTGGTTCGCGCGGCAATGCGACAAAAAATAATATTTCTGACAGAAAAGAACGAGAGAGGAGCAGAGAAAAAGCAGCGTCTCCGCAGAAATCCTTTGACAATATTAATAAAGAAATTGCTTTAGAAGATAGGATTTTGAAACTGGAAGATATTATCGCTACCGTTAGAGAAATTATCAGGTTAAATAATGATCCGAATGGCAAGCCCGATGAAATTGATCACTTGGGCAATAGGAGAGTCAGAGTTATCAACGAGTTGTTGCAAAATCGTTTGAGGGCAGGACTGGTGCGCATGGAGAGAATTTTGAAAGACAGAATGTCAACTTTGGACTTAAGCTTGATGACGCCGGTACAGCTAATCAATCCCCGTCCTATAATGGCGGTGGTTAAAGAATTCTTCACTTCTTCCCAGATTTGTCAATTCATGGATAACGAAAATCCTTTGGCGGAATTAGAACATAAAAGAAGGTTATCCGCTACGGGCCCAGGAGGGTTGGCAAGGGAAAGAGCTGGATTCGAGGTAAGAGATGTTCAGCCATCTCATTATGGGAGGATTTGTCCTATTCAAACGCCGGAAGGACCAAATATTGGACTAGTCGGTCATCTGGCAAGCTTTGCCAGAATTAATCCCTACGGTTTTATCGAAACTCCGTATTTTAAAATTGAAAACGGCAAGATCGGGTCAGAGATGCATTACCTCAACGCTTACGAAGAAGAAAGATATAACATCGCTCCCGGGTCAACATTAATAGATGAAAAGGGAAATATAGCCCAGGGAAAGATTAAAGCAAGGATTAAGAGTGAGCCTGGTGTAACCGATAGAAAAGATATTCATTTCATAGATGTTTCTACGGAACAAGCAGTGTCGATGGCAACGAGCTGTATTCCTTTCTTGCAGAATACCGACGCCAACAGAGCATTGATGGGTTCGAACATGCAGCGCCAAGCTGTTCCCTTGCTGAATCCAGAACCGCCACTGGTTTGCACGGGAGTGGAAGAGGAAGTAGCTAAGAACTCTGGGCAAATATTAATTGCCAATGACGATGGCGTTGTGACAGAGGCGGACGCAAACCATATCAAAATCAAAGATAAAAATAATTCTGCAAAAACTTATAACCTCAAAACATTTATTAGAACAAACCAATATACTTGTTTCCATCAGAAGCCGTTAGCGCAAGTAGGTCAAAGGGTGAAAAAGGGAGATGTTCTAACCGATGGCGGAGCTATCTCTAACGGCCGATTGGCCCTTGGTCGCAATGTTCTGGTAGCGTTTTTGCCTTGGCGAGGAAGTAATTTCGAGGATGCGATTTTGATTTCAGAAAAACTTATCAGGGACGATGTTTATACGTCTGTTTACTTGGAAAGTTTTGATTGCGACGTAAGAGAAACAAAGTTGGGACCGGAAGTAACCACTTGCGATATCCCCAATGTTTCTGAAGAGAAATTAAAGGACTTAGACGAAGAGGGCGTTGTAAGAGTGGGAGCTGAAGTTGGACCGAACGATATTTTGGTTGGTAAAATTTCGCCAAAAGGGGAAACGGATTTGACCGCGGAAGAAAGATTATTAAGAGCGATTTTTGGCGAGAAAGCCAAAGAAGTAAAAGATGCGTCGTTAAGAATGGAACACGGGAAAAGGGGTCGGGTTGTTGGCGTGAAAGTTTTCTCAAGAGAACTTGGCCACAAATTGGAGCCAGGAGTCATTAAAAGGATTGAGGTTGAGGTTGCCGAGCTTAGAAAGATTCAGGCCGGCGATAAATTGGCTGGTCGTCATGGGAACAAAGGAGTTGTTTCTAGGATTTTACCCGAAGAAGAAATGCCGTTTATGGAAGATGGTACTCCGATTGACATGGTTTTGAATCCTCTTGGCGTGGTATCGAGAATGAATATAGGGCAAATACTGGAAACGCATCTGGGATTTGCGGCAAAGACATCAGGATTTCTTGCCGTGACTCCGTCTTTGTCTGGGGCCACCGAAGAAGATATCAAGCTCTCTTTAAGAGATGCTGGCCTGCCTGAAGACGGGAAAGTCGTTTTATTCGACGGGAGGACGGGTTTGCCATTTTCGGAAAAAATAACGGTTGGGTATATTTATATGATGAAACTGATCCATATGGTGGCGGATAAAATTCATATGAGATCTATCGGTCCTTATTCTTTAATTACTCAACAGCCATTAGGGGGTAAGGCGCAATTTGGTGGTCAGCGGTTTGGAGAAATGGAAGTGTGGGCATTAGAAGGATATGGCGCGGCTTTTACTTTGCAGGAAATGTTAACCATTAAATCGGACGACGTGCCTGGAAGAGCTGCCGCCTACGAAGCTATTTTAAAAGGAGAGCAAATTAAAACTCCCAATGTTCCAGCTTCTTTCAGCCTCTTGGTTAACGAATTAAAATCATTAGGGCTAAACGTTGAGGTTAAAGAGAAACCGCAAGAAAAAGAATTTTAATCTAATCTATTTTTATGAGAGTCCAAGATTTAGAAAAAATAAGGATAAAGTTAGCTTCACCCGACGATATTTTATCGTGGTCTCATGGCGAAGTAACAAAGCCCGAAACCATTAATTATCGTACCCAGAGATCGGAAAAAGACGGTTTGTTTTGCGAAAAGATCTTTGGTCCGGAAAAAGATTATGAATGTTATTGCGGAAAATACCGAAGGATTCGCTATAAGGGCATTATTTGCGACAGATGCGGTGTAGAAGTGACGAAATCGCTGGTAAGAAGAGAACGTATGGGGCATATCAAGCTTGCTTGTCCGGTATCTCATATCTGGTTTTTAAAAGGCATTCCGTCCAGAATGGGAATGGCGTTGGATATTTCGATGCAGCAAATAGAAAAAGTAATTTACTTTGCTTCTTACATTATCATCGCGACCAACGAAGATGCGCGCAAAAGATATCTGGAAGAAATCGATAAGGAATTCGAGTTGAAGGCAAAGTTTCTAAAATCAGCCGCGAATAAGAAAAGCAAAAACGCCCAAGAAACAAAGAAAAGCAAGAGCAAACCCAAACAAAAGGATTTGAAACTGTTGAATAGTCAGATTCAAGAGCTAAAATCCTTACGGGATAAGACGAAAGAGGAGTTGCTATCTTTGAAACGCTTGAAGATCCTGTCGGAATTGGAGTATCATAATTTCTCTTTAAAGTATGGCGAGGTTTTTGAAGCAGGGACAGGGTCCGAAACTCTTAGAAAGCTTTTTCAAGAGATCGATTTGAAACAAGGAGTTAAAAAAATTAATGCTGACATTGAAGACGCCTCACCTCTTGCCAAAAGAAAGCTTTTAATAAGGTTGAAATTTTTCCGTTCAATGGATTTGGCTGGTACTAGGCCAGAATGGATGTTTCTAACGGTTTTGCCGGTACTGCCTCCGGATTTACGACCAATGGTTCAGATAGACGGCGGACGCTACGCTTCTTCCGATCTGAACGATCTTTACCGCAGGGTTATCAATAGGAACAATCGTTTGAAGTATTTATTGGAGATAGCGGCTCCGGATGTCATTGTAAGGAACGAAAAAAGGATGTTGCAAGAGGCGGTAGACGCCTTGATTGACAACAAAATGAGGAAAGGAACTATGACGCAAGCCACTACGGGCGGGAAGCGACTTCTGAAATCGCTGACCGATATGCTCGAAGGCAAGCAGGGGAGGTTTAGGCAAAATCTTTTAGGAAAGAGAGTTGATTATTCTGGACGATCAGTAATCGTAGTTGGGCCGGAACTAAAATTGTATCAATGCGGCATTCCCAAGAAAATGGCATTAGAGCTTTTTAAGCCATTCGTTATTCAAAAAATCTTAGAGAAAGAGTTGGCCTATAACGTTAGAGGCGCTACCAGATTGATCGAAGAAGAGACTGACGAAATCTGGGCGACATTAGAAGAAATCACGAAAGATAAATTAGTGCTTTTAAACAGGGCTCCGACACTGCACAGGTTGGGCATTCAAGCGTTTAAACCTTTACTCATTGAGGGAGAGTCGCTTCGTATTCATCCGTTTGTTTGTAGAGCTTTCAACGCCGACTTTGACGGAGACCAGATGGCTGTGCATTTGCCGTTATCCGAAGAAGCCCAGAAAGAAGCCAGAGAGATTATTTTGTCCACGAACAATTTGTTGAAACCAGCTACTGGTTTGCCTATTGTCAGTCCGGATAAAGACATTGTTTTAGGGTGTTATTGGCTGACTAAGATTGTGCAGGGAAAAAAGGGAGAAGGCGCGGTTCTTGGAGACAAAACCGAAGCGATCTTAGCGCATGAATTCGGAGAAGTTGACTTGAAGGCCTTGATTAAAGTAAGAATTCAGGATGATTTAATCGAAACAAGCGTTGGAAGGATTATTTTTAACGAAGTCCTACCTGTTTCCCTTCCTTTCCACAACGCGACCATGAACGCTAAGGGATTAGAGAGATTGATTAGGGAAATATTTGAAGATTATGGCCACGATGTTTTTCATGAAACCTTAGACAAGATTAAGGACTTGGGATTCGAATACGCAACGCTCTCGGGTACCACCTGGGGGATGAATGACTTGATTGTCCCCAAAGAGAAAAAAGCGATCGTTGAAGCAGCCGAACGAGAAATAGAGGATATTGAGTCCCATTACCACAGAGGATTGCTCTCGCAAGAAGAGAAAAGAGACAAAGCCATTGAGATCTGGAATAAAGTTAAGTCAGAGATTGAGAAACTTGTTCCCAAAACCCTGCCAGAAGCCGGCCCGGTTTTTCAGATAGTTGATTCTGGCGCTAGGGGGTCTTGGACGCAGCCAGTTCAAATGGCGGGCATGAAAGGGTTGGTGGTGAATCCGGCAGGAGAAATCATTGAACTGCCGATTAAAAATTCCTTTAAAGAAGGGTTTGATGTGCTTGAATACTTTATTTCTACTCATGGAGCCAGAAAAGGAACGGCTGATACCGCCCTCCGAACTTCGACTGCCGGTTATCTGACTAGGCGTCTTGTTGACGTTGCGCACGAAGTAATAGTGTCGGAGGAGGACTGTAAGGACGATACTGGAATTGATATATTACGCGCAGAATCTGATGATATAGGTCAAAACTTTATTTTCAAAGTATTAGGAAGGACGGTGTTGGAAGATATAAAAATTAAGACCGCCGAAGGAAGGGTCAAAACCATTCTTAAGGCGGGCGCCGTAGTTGACTGGAGGGCCGCAGAGGCAATTGCAAACAGCGATCTTAACATATTAAAAGCAAGATCCCCGTTAAGCTGTAAAACGATAAGAGGGGTTTGTCAGAAGTGTTACGGTTGGGATTTGGGATTGAACCAACAGGTAAAATTGGGCGAGGCCGTAGGGATTGTTGCTTCCCAGGCCATTGGAGAGCCGGGAACACAGCTGACCATGAGAACGTTCCATACCGGAGGCGTGGCTGGTGGCGGCGACATAACTTCTGGTTTGCCAAGGGTTCAAGAGATTTTTGAAGCGAGAGAACCAAGAGGACGAGCGGTGATTTCTCAAGTCGATGGCAAAGTTATCGAGGTGACCGCTGACCGAACAGTTCGTATCCAAGTCAAACCCGATCAATCCTCCGAAAAGCCAAAAAGAACGAAAAAGAACGAAGTTGTAGATTACAAGATTTCTCCGACAATGGCTATTTTAGTCAATGCGAATGATGTAGTGAAAAAAGGGCAACAACTTTGTGAAGGATACTCCGATCTTAAAGAGTTGTTTAAGTACACCGATATTAATACCACGCAGCGCTATATTGTTAAGGAGATTCAAAAAATATATGTTTCTCAAGGAGCTACTATTCACGATAAACATGTTGAAGTGGTAATCAGGCAAATGTTTTCTAGAGTTAAAATTAAAACCTCTGGCGACAGCTATTTTGTCCCGGGCGAAATCATAGAGAGAGCCAAATTTTTGGAAACCAACGCCGCCCTAAAAAAAGACAATAAAAAACCGGCGATGGCGCAAACCATATTGCTTGGCATGTCGAGAGTTGCCTTAAGTACCGACTCTTTCTTGTCTGCCGCCTCTTTCCAAGAAACATCTCGTATCCTTATTAAAGCGTCCATCGAAGGTAAAGAAGATCGATTAAAAGGATTGAAGGAAAATGTTATAATAGGTAAGTTGGTGCCCGCAGGCACGGGATTTAAAAAATAAAATTATAACATTTTATTGGTTTCAGTAGGACATGGCTAAACGCAAAAAGAACAAGAGAAACCATAAAGAAAAAGATGGCGGATTTATTTTTCCGTCTGGAGTTAAAAGATGGGTTTGGGGCGTTGCGTTTTTGATTTTCAGTTTGGTTATTACATTTTCCTTTTTCGACGCTTCTGGCGTCGCGGGTTCGGCGTTAAGAAATATTCTTGATATCCTGGTTGGCAAAACAACCTTGTTTGTTCCTCTGGTTCTGATTCTTGCCTCCTTTGTTTTTTTCTATTCCCAATACCGCATATTTGTATTTCCTTTGATGTTGGCGATCGCGTTGTTGATTCTTGGCATATCAGGCATTCTGGGCGGCTTAAGCGCAAACGATCCCGCCTTGACCGATAACGCATCCTCGGTATCTAAGGGCGGGTGGATTGGTTATGTTTTTAGTTCTTTTGCGGTGAAATTATTCGGATTCTGGATCGCTCAAATAATTTTTATTGTAGTGGTTTTGGTTGGCGCCCTCATTTTTTGGCATCTTCTCAAGCGGCCGGCGTCGTCGCAACCCAAGTCAATAGACGAGGTCGAACGAGAGCAAAAACCAACTCTTATTAAGCAGATATTTGCGCCAAAACTTGCTATCAAGCAGGTGTCTTCTGTGTCCGAGGCGCAGTCAAAGAAAGACAAAACAGAAAAAGCCGTTTTAGACGAAAAAGACAAAGTCGCTGAACCATTATTAACCGGCCTTTTGAATTATAAATCGCCACCGTTAGATCTTTTAGAGTTAGACAGGGGAGAACCGTCCAGCGGCGACACAAAAACCAACTCCGCGATTATTAAAAAGACACTGCAGAATTTTGATATTCCGGTGGAAATGTCAGAAATTAACGTTGGTCCTGCCGTTACTCAATATACGTTAAAACCCGCGGAAGGCGTGAAACTCTCTCGTATTACCACTTTGTCAAACGATTTATCCTTGGCTTTAGCTTCCCATCCCATTAGGATAGAGGCGCCGATACCTGGCAGGTCTTTAGTTGGGGTCGAAATACCGAACAAAGTTAGAGCCCAAGTAAGGTTAAGGAATTTAATTTCTGACCCAAACTTTCAGTTATCATCGCCGGGATTAAACATTGCTTTGGGCAGAGACGTTGCCGGAAATCCGGTTTTCACTGATCTAGCCAGAATGCCTCATATGCTGGTTGCTGGGTCGACTGGTAGCGGTAAAACAATTTTTCTAAACTCGCTCTTGCTTAATCTTTTATATAAGAATTCACCGGCTACTCTAAGATTAATTTTGATTGACCCTAAGCGCGTTGAATTTCCGGTGTATAGCAATTTGCCCCATCTTCTGTGCCCGGTGATTTACAACGCCAACCTAACCTGTAATGCCTTAAGGTGGTTGATCGGAGAAATGGAGAGGCGATTTGATTTGTTGGTTGAAGCTGGCTCCAGAGACATAACAGGTTATAACGATATAATTGCCAAAAAATTTAACTCGTCTAAAATCCGTCAGAAAAGCGACAGTTCGTTGTCAGACCTTGAACCGATGCCATATATTGTTTTGATTATTGATGAACTTGCAGATTTAATGGCGGCAAAAGGCAGAGAGATAGAAGCAGGAACAGTAAGAATTGCTCAAATGGCAAGAGCGGTTGGTATTCATCTGGTACTTGCTACCCAGAGACCATCCGTAGAAGTGATTACCGGTTTAATCAAGGCGAATATCACCGCTCGAGTTACCTTTCAGGTTGCTTCTCAAGTGGACTCTCGCACCGTTTTAGACATGGCCGGAGCGGAAAAACTGCTTGGCGCTGGAGACATGCTTTTCATCTCCGGAGAAATTTTAAAACCCAAAAGAATTCAGTGCGCCTATGCTTCAGAGAAAGAATTGCGAAGAGTGGTTGATCACATAAAATCTCAATCCGGATTTGATAAACAAAGTAATCAAGCATTGTTAGGGAATTCGTTGTACGATGATTTAAGCAAGGCGTTGCAAGAACCAGGCGGCGACAACAGCGATTCTTCGCAAGTAGACGATTCTTTATACGAAGAAGCTAAAAAAGTCGTTATTGAAGCGAAAAAGGCCTCTGCTTCTTTACTTCAGCGCAGATTAAGGATAGGTTATGCAAGAGCCGCCCGTTTAATAGATGTAATGGAGGAAAAAGGATTGGTTGGTCCTGCCGAAGGCGCTAAGCCCCGAGAAATATACTGGAGCAACAACGATGCGAATGATGATCGCGACGGCGACAATCCTAACTGGCAGAAGGTTTGAGCGGTAGTGAAAACCGAGAACTCAATACGGTTATTTTTTATAGGAGATTACGAGCAATTGTGTTGTTATAGAGTAACTGATATTATTATTTTACCGATTGTTTAACGATCGAATTAACTATAATTTATTCTTGCGTATGCCAAAGAAAAAAGAATTGAAAACTCGTAAAGAAGGGGATTTACAGGAGGCCATTTCTGAAATTCAGGAGAAATTTGGATCAGGGGCTATCATGCGCTTAAGCGAGGCAAAGTCCGCCAATGTGGACGTTGTTCCTACCGGGTCAATTTCCCTGGATTTGGCTCTGGGCGTCGGAGGTGTCCCTAGGGGTAGGGTTATTGAAATATTCGGACCGGAAATGTCTGGTAAAACAACCTTAGCTTTGCATATTTGCGCTCAAGCCCAGAAAGCCAAAGGAGCAGCCGCTTTTATAGATGCCGAACACGCTTTGGATCCAGATTATGCCAAGAAAATCGGAGTCAATATTGACGATCTTCTGATTTCTCAACCCGATTCCGGAGAGCAAGCGTTGCAAATCGTTGAGTCCTTGGTGAGATCTAACGAATTAGACGTTATTGTCATTGATTCGGTTGCGGCTTTGACTCCTCGGGCCGAAATCGCCGGTGATATTGGAGATTTTCAAATTGGACTTCAGGCAAGATTGATGTCCTCTGCTTTGAGGAAACTTTCTGGCATAATCGCCAAAACCAAAACCGTAGTTATTTTCTTAAACCAGATTAGAATGAAAATTGGAGTAATATTTGGCAATCCAGAAACCACACCCGGCGGTTTGGCTTTGAAATTTTACGCTTCAGCCAGAATTGAGATGAGAAGGATGGCCCAGATTAAGCAAGGCGATCAGATTGTCGGTAACAGAGTAAGGGTTAAAATCGTGAAGAATAAGGTCGCAGCTCCATTTAAAACAACTGAAATCGATATCTATTACAACGAAGGGATTTCAAGCTCTTTAGATATTCTGAATACAGCTCAAAAAATAGGGATCGTGCAGAAAAACGGTTCTTGGTTTCAATTTGGAGATCAGAAAATTGGGCAGGGTTTAGAGGGCGCACGGCAATTCTTGAAAGAAAATCACGACGTCGCCGATAAAATCGTCAAAGCAATTAAAGAACAATAACAATTGTTTAAACTAAAACCGCCTTAAAAGGCGGTTTTTACGTTGTCAAAAAAGATGATTACAGGACTAAATTTAAATGCCGTGCCCGTTTTATCGCTTTGGCTAATTGTCTTTGGTGTTTGGCGCATAACCCCGTTCTTTTTCGTCCCCTGATTTTCCCTAAGCCAGACGTGAATTTTTGCAATTTTTCCGATTCTTGCATATTGATTTCTCTTATATTTCTTTGGCAAAAATAACAATTCATAAATTCATGAAACATGAAGCATAAAACATGAAATCATAATATTTTAATAGTTGCGTTCCAAGTTTTAGGCCTTAAAGTTCAGGTTAAAAAGGTATGTCTTCGATATTAATTTCTTCCTCCTTTTCTTCTTCTATGATTGGGATATCCTCTGAAGGGGCGTTACTTATTTTGTCCGGGGCAGTTTTTCCTAATCCCCTTGGTCCTAATTGCAACATTTGAGCGATGATTTCAGTCCTGTATTTTTTATTGCCGCTCGTATCTTGCCAGCTTCTTGTATTAATGCTGCCCTCGATTAAAGCCAAAGAGCCCTTGGTTAAAAATTGAGAGGCGATTTCGGCTAATCTTCTCCATAGCACAATGTTATGGTACTCGGTTGTCTGTTGCTTCTGTCCGTTTTTATCTGTCCACATTCTATTTGTGGCTAATCTGAAACTACAAACCGTTTGACCGCCGGGAGTTGAGCGTACTTCCGGATCTGAAACCAATCTGCCGACAAGGATTGCTTTATTAAGATTCATCGGTGAATAATTTTAGAGCGTAAAAAGTGCGACCTTTTAAATATTTTCTAATATCTCTTCTAATTTTTCTTCAATCTTTTTAAGGTCGGTTTGTTCTTTTGGGGTAGAATCTATCGGTTTTCTGGAAATTCTGGGCGTTGGAGCCGGTTTCCTTGCGGTTTTGTCAAGGATTAGATGTCGCAGGACTATTTTCTCCGCCCTTATTTTTTGTTCGAGAGAAAAAAGTTTGTCCGTGCTTAGAGTAAAACTCGCAGATATCAAAGAGGCCGTGCCTGTTTTCGGTTGCAGCTTGGCTTTAATCGGTCGCGCTAAAACCTTGCCGACAGGATTATTCACCTCGATCAATGATCCGTTTTCTTCGTGGATTGCATCTTCTATTCTGCTCTGCAACGCTCTCAATTCTTCTTGAGGGAGATCCGGAGCCACCAAATAATTAATTTCGTAACGTTTTATCATAACTTTTAGCCATCTTTGGTTTACGAATTTTTTGGATTTATATTTTAAACTCAATAATGTCGCCGTCTTGCACCACATAATCCTTGCCGACTGTTTTGACAATGCCTATCTCTTTAGCTTTCGGCCAAGACCCTGCCTTCACTAACTCTTCCCAGTTGATAACTTCGGCCCTAATGAATCTGGATTCAAAATCGGAATGGACTTTTCTGCCCGCTTCCGCCGCCTTCGAGTTTTTGGGAACTGCCCATGCTCTAGTCTCTTTCTTTTTAGCTATCGTGTAGAAAGTGATTAAATCAAGTATATTATAGCAACTCAATATAATTTTATCAAGCCGAGACTCAAAATCGGTATCATAGCTTTTTTCCGCAAAATCTTTTTCCGCTTTGATATTAATCGCTAAGCAATTAGGCAGTAGAATTGAGGTCTTGATGTCGTTATCGGTGTTCAACACGTAGAAAATCGGTTTTTGGGTTAAAAATTGGTATTCTTGGATTTCTTTCAGCTCTTCTGCGTTTAAGTAGATTTCCCTAATCGGTCTGCCGTTGTTTGTTTCAGTTTTTATTTTGTGCAGTACGCTTGTTTTTCTGACGGAATCTTTATCGTTATTTTTATCCAGTTTTGACAGGGCGTTTTCGACAGTTTCTCTATCTTTTGATAGTAGCTCTGTCTCAATAATGCCGATCTCTTTCTCCGGGTTGATTTCACCCATAACATTAATCGATTCATCGGACTTAAATCCCCTTACCGTTTCCAGGATGGCATCGCAATTTCTGATATTGGATAAAAACTGATTCCCCAGTCCTTCGCCTTTGTGAGCGCCTTCTATAAGTCCAGCTATATCAGTAAATTCTATTGAGGCCGCCGTAATTTTTTCGGAACGGATTGTTTCAAATATGGCTTCGAGCCTTGGGTCGGGGACCTGAACAATGCCAACATTTGGGTTAATAGTGGTGAATGGGTATGGCGCAATGCTTACTGACTTTTTGGTCAGGGCGCTAAAGAGAGTTGATTTCCCAACGTTAGGCAAGCCGACAATACCTATGGAAAACTGCATATGAAATGTTATCTTGTCGGTTCAATAATGTCAATACGCGCTTATTTAATCTAATTGAGTCGGATGGTATAATGAATTATTATGCAAATCAACCCTAATATATTCAGAGGTTACGATATTAGAGGGATTGTTAATGAGGACTTGAATCCTGCGGTAGCGGAAGCGGTGGGCGGGGCTTTTGGCGCCTTTTTAAAAAGACGCGGTATCGAAAGAGCGGTTGTGGGTTATGATTGCCGCGCTACCAGTCCTGAATATAGCGAGAAAATCATCCAAGGATTAAGTTGGGCAGGGGTAGACGTTATCAATATCGGTCTTAACCTTGTTGGCACTTTCTACTGGGCCCAGTATCATCTTGATTGCAGAGGGGGCGTTTTTGTAACGGCATCTCATAATCCTGCGGAGTATAATGGTTTTAAATTAGCCGTTGATTTTTCTGAAACTTTGGTCTCTGACGATATTCAATCGTTGCGTCAAATGATAGAAAGCGATGACTTTGTTGAGGGAAAGAAAAAGGGAACTATTCGGGAACTAAATATTAAAGAGAGTTACCTTCAAGATTTATTAAAGAGAGTTGTTGTCCAAAAGAAATTTAAAGTTGTCGTTGACGCCGGTTTTGCGACGGCGGGGATTGTCATGCCGGAATTATTGAGAAGGGCGGGATGCGAGGTGGTCGAGGTAAACTGTTCAGTAGATTCCTCGTTTCCTTTAGGAACTCCAGATCCTATAGATATTAACGTCGCCAATAGATTAAGTGTCGAGGTTGTCAAAAATAAGGCGGATATTGGATTTTCCTACGACGCCGACGGCGACAGAATAGGAGTTGTGGACGATAAGGGAGGAATAATATGGAACGATATTTTAGTGGCCGTTTTTGCTGTTGATGCTTTGAGACAACATCCTGGCGGTATTATTATGTATAATACGCTTTGTTCAAAAGTAGTTGAAGACACCATATTGCAACACAAGGGTAAACCTTTTATGTGGCGGACGGGACATTCGTTTTTAAAGAAAAAAAATCAAGAAATAAAGGCGGTTTTTATAGGAGAACTGTCGGGCCACTTCTTTTTTTCCGCGGACTTCTATAATCATGACGACGGCGCTTATTCAACCCTAAGATTGCTAAGTTATTTATCTAAGTCCAAAAAATCCCTCTCTGAAATCGTTGGAGAGCTTGTGCAATACATATCGAGCCCGGAAATAAAAATATATTGCCCCGAAGATAAAAAGACAGATCTGATTAAAAAAATCATCCCTAAACTTAAAGGGGATTTTCCTGACGGCAGAATCATTGATGACGAAAGGGCGGGGGATGGCGTCAGGGTTGATTTGGGCGATGGTATGTTTGTTATTCGTTTTTCCCAAAACGCGCCATATTTGACAATAAAATTTGAGTCAAAAACGCAAAAGAACTATAATCGTTTCAAGAATTATCTTAGAGAACTGCTTGTTTCTTTCGACGAAATTGATTGGGATTCAGCTATTAATGTGAACACGAAGTTTCTTGAATAGTTTTCAGGATGAAAACCTAAACTAAGCCCATCTTTTTTCTTACTTCATCCATTGTTGATTGGGCGATAATTTCGGCTCTCTTTGCCCCTTTGTTGAGGATGTCCCTGATATATACTTCTCTGGTGAGTAATTCTTTTCTTTTTCTCCTTAAATCTTCCAAGGATCCGATTATTAATTCGGCTAACGATTTTTTAAATTCAGAATAGTTTTTATTCTGGAACTTTTTTTCAATTTCTTCGATGCTTTTATTGGCAAATAAACTGTATATGGTCAGCATATTGGAGACGCCCGGTTTTTTCGAGAGATTATATTTTATCTCTTTTCCGGTATCGGTTACCGCCGCCATTACTTTTTTCCTAATAGAGTCCGGTTCCTCAAATAAAGCGATGTATCCTTGTTGGTCGTCGCTTTTGGACATTTTTTTCTTGGGGTTTTGCAAAGACATTATTCTGGCTCCTGTTTTAGGGCTGTAGGGCTTGGGTTCCACAAAAACTTTTCCGAATTTCTGGTTGAATTTTTTGGCAATGCTTCTTGTCAATTCCAGATGTTGCAGTTGGTCTTTGCCAACAGGAATTAAATCGGGTTTGTATAGCAATATATCAGCGGCTTGCAAGACAGGGTAATTTAAAAGTCCCGCGTTTATGTTGCGTTTAAATTGGCGGCTTTTTTCTTTGTATTGAGTCATCCTGCTTAATTCTCCGACGGGACAGATCGTGCTTAGCAGCCAAAACAATTCGCTGTGTTCTTTGACGTGAGATTGGACAAAAATAATGCTCTTCTCGGGACTGATGCCAGCCGCCAGATAAGCAATGACCGTTTCGAATATATTTTTTTGCAGGTTTTGCGGTGAATAAGGAGTGGTGAGAGCTTGCAGGTCGGCAACAAAGAAAACGCACTCTTGTTCTTCTTGCAACTCAACCCAATTTTTCATCGCGCCCAAGTAGTTTCCGATATGAAGTTCTCCGCTCGGCCTGATGCCGCTTAAAATACGCATGCTTCAAACTAAAAACTTAAAATGCAAAACTTAAAATTATGTAATTTAGTTTTTCCTTTTTCGCTTTTTTTTAGATTACTATACCTCTATCAAAACAGGCAGAACCATTGGTTTTCGTTGGGTCTTACGATATAAAAATTCTCCAATTTTATTCTTGATTTCGTCTTTAACATAAACCCAATTTGTTGCTCCTTCAGACCCCGTTGCCTTGTCGATAATTTCAATAACTTTTCTCCTGGTTTGCGCTAATAATTCTTTTGATTCTTTAAGATACACGAATCCTCTCGATATTATGTCTGGCGAATTCTTTACTTTACCGCTTTTTTTATCTATTACCACAACGATAACAAACATTCCGTGCTTGGACAAGACCTGGCGGTCTCGAATAACTACTTCGCCAACGTCCCCGACACCAAAACCGTCAACAAAGACATACTGGATAGGAATTTTTTCTTTTTTAATATCAAATCCGTAATCGTCTAAAACGCCGACGTTGCCATTGTCAAGAATAAACATGTTTTTCTTGGGGAAACCGATTGACTCGGCCACTTTACAGGCCTCGTAAAGCATATAATAGTTGGCGTAGACCGGCAGAAGATACTTTGGTTTAACCTGCCTGATTAAAAGTTTTATATCTTCAATGAAGGCGTGACCGCCACTATGCACGTCCATTATTTCTTTGTGAATCACGTTAGCGGCCTGTCGATAAAGAGTGTCTTTTAAGCGTTGAATGGTGCGTTCGTTTCCAGGAATGACCGATGACGAGAAAACAATGGTGTCGGATTTTTCAACCTTGATGTGACGGTGTTCGCCATTAGAGATGCGCATTAAAGCCGCTCGGTCTTCGCCTTGAGCGCCGGTAACTATAAGAACGATCTTATTGGGCGGGTAATTACGTATATCTTTAACATCGATTATGACGTTTTGACTGAATTTCACATAGCCGATTTTTTTGGCGATTTCAATATTGGTTTTCATTGAATAACCGTCCATCGCTACTTTTTTCCCAAGTTCTTCGGCGATGGTTACTATTTGGGCTACCCGCTCAATCATTGAGGCAAAGGTGGCGATAATAATCCGGCCGGGCGCCGCTTCTATAATTTTTCTTATGTTTTTATTGACTTCGGACTCGGATAATTGGTGCCCGCTTTTAGTTGAACCAAGCGCTTCCATCATCAAGACGGACGGCTGTTCTTTTGTATTCCAGCGGGACAAATAAGAAAAATCGGTTGGTTGGTCTTTTACCGGATTTAAGTTGTAGCGCCAATCGCCAGGATGGATGATGTTGCCTTTTGGGGTCTGTAAGATTATACCAATAGCGTCCATAACGCTATGGGCTACCTTAAAAAAGCCTACCTTAAAATGGTTACCTAGCTTAATTTCGTCCTTAAATGATTTAATTTCGTGGGTTTTTAAGTATCGTTCTAATTTATATTCTTCAAGTCGTTTTTTTAGCAATAATAAAGTCATTTTACCGCCATAAACCGGTGGCCAGCCGAGTCTAGGTAGGAGATGAGCGGCAGCGCCGATATGGTCAAGGTGGCCGTGAGAAAAAATCACGCCTCGGATGTTTTTCTTTTTATTCTCAAGATAATGAATATCGGGAATAATATAATCAATTCCCGGCATATCTTCTTCGGGGAATTGAAGTCCCATGTCTAAGATAACGATGTCGTCGTCGTATTCAAAAACTGTCATATTGCGCCCGACTTCTTCCTGGCCTCCAAGAGGTATTATTTTAAGTTCTTGTCTTTTGATGTTGGATTTAGTTGTCATAATAATTAATATTTAAATTTGTGCCGGAGGAGGGAGTCGAACCCTCACATCTTACGATACACGGCCCTGAACCGTGCGCGTCTGCCAGTTCCGCCACTCCGGCGCAGGCATATAGGCGGGCAGGTCTGTCAATTCTGCCACCACGACGTTTTCAACAAGGCAGATGTTTCAGCTTCGTTCCATACCGCCAAGCTCGGATCGGTCGTTCGGGGTTCCCCGCCACGAAGATATATTATACGGGGACAGACCTATTTTAGGAAATCTAAGTTTCGCGGCGCTCTTTTTAAAGGTTTTTCAAAACGAAGCTTTGGAACTTTTTTGTAATTTTTGTTTTTAACCCAGCCCGATCTTGTATAGTAGTAACAAGCCCCGTTTTTTCTTTCAAAGAAACCATAATCGCTAAGACATTTATCGTTTGCCCAATTCGCCGCAACAAGATTCTTGAAGCCAGGGTTAATAGTTATGTGGCCATATCCTTCGGGCACAATAATCGATTCTCCATTTTTAGCTTTAACAGCGAAAACGTCCAGAACCGCGCCTTTTTTGTCGCGTTTCTGCATCAAATACAACGCTTTACCTTCCAGTACCATGTAGAGTTCTGGGAAATGATTTTTATGTTCGTGCCCTTTGGTTTTAACAAACTCTTTTCCAAGCATTTTCGGAGGAATTATCGTGATGTCGTATCTAAGGCCGTTTTTTCTTTTGATTCCCCGATACATATAGTAAAGAGGAAGATTGAGTGCCTTTTTGGCCCAATTTTGATCATAAAGAACTTCTTTCACCTGATTCAAGGAGCGAATCGCGGGATTTTTTAATTTTGACTTATAGTTTTGACTTTTGACTCTTGAGTTTTGAGTTTTTATTTCCATGCCCTTTTAGTTTTGAATTCAAGGATATATGTTTTACATTAGCGCATCAAGGTTCTCGAGGAGCGAAGCGGCGAGAGGTTTTTATATACCAGTCAGTTATCCCTGAAAATCTTTCCGACGGATCGGCGATCAGCGTTTCGGTTATCCCCTTGATGTTTTTTGAAGTCAAATATATATAATCTTGGCTATAAAGGAATACCGCCGGCGCGTCTTCGAGAAGCAGATTCTGAAATTCTTCCAGCTTGGCGGTTCTGACCTCAAGATCCAGCGACTGCCTTATGTCTTCAAGCAGCCCGTCGGTTTTTTTGTTTTCATATAAGGAAAGATTGGATCCCGGGTCTTTTTTCTGAAGAGAATGCCAGAAAGGCAAAGGATCTGGCGTTTCTGACAAAACTTCTCCGAAAAGCAGCGTTTCGTAGTTACGGTCTTTAATAATGTTTTTTTCAATGTCTTGAACGCTTAATGCTTCAATGATCAATTCTACTCCTATTGTCGCCCATTGTTCTTTCAAAGCATTAGCCACTTCGATTAAGGGCGACTGATTTACTGTGGTTAAGGCAATTTTAAGGGGAATGGTTTTTTGCGCGGAAAGATCGCACAACTCATTTAATTTTTCTCTCGTTGCTTTACTGACCATTCCCGTGCCTTCGTCAAACCCGCTTGGCTCTAAAATATCTTTAGCGTATTTTTCCTGAAATCTGTTGACGGCTTCTTGCGTTTTTTGATCGAAGCTTCCTGTGATTTTTGCTTCAGGATAGATATCCGGGCCTCCGGCTGGCGGCATTGACAAGCATCTTTGCAATTCTTTTACTTCTATACCCTGGGAGCCAAGCTTCAAATCGTTTTTGAATTGCGAAATTGTTTCTCTCTTAATCGTTTTTTCTCTTATGATTTTTCCGCATTCGGTATCATTTTCGTCAGTTTCGGCGCAATCCTTGACGACTTCAACAAAACCGGCTTTGTCTAATGCCTCTTTGGCTTTTTCCCGATCGAATTCGTATATTATATCCGGACTCTTCAAACCGTAGGACTCCGGCAAGACAGGCGAGATGACAATTTTGCCGTATCCCTTAAGCGTTCTTTCGATTATCTCTGCTTTGTCGGTGCCATAGTTAAGCGCCTGCCGCGCGTTTTTATTGGAAAGAATATCTGACTTCTCAATATTAAAAAATACCGCGAAGTATCTTGATAATGGAAATGAACGGGATGTGAATTTCGTTTCGCCAAAAAATTTTAGGTCATCAATCTTTAATAACGAAAATCCTTGAATCTCTTTTTTACGCCCGGCTCTCACAAGATCTGTTTCCGTCGCGTAAAAATTAAAAGTCAGCTTTTTGATTTTTGGCTTTTCGCCGAAATAATGCTCGTTTTCCGCCAACGCCATCGCCTTGATATATCCGGAACGGTCCTGTTTTATGTCTTCTAATTTATACGGTCCCGACCCAACGGGGTTGAGATTGTAGATGGATAAAGGGAATTGTTCGGGTTGGATTTTTTCCCAAATGTGCAATGGTATGATTTTAACGGTTAGATTTTCCAAGAATACAACGGAAGGATTCCTTAATTTAAAACGCAGTACCGATTCTGATATTTTTTCTGTTTCTATCCCTACCCAGGACGCCCTAAGAGGGCTTTTGTAGTCGGAGTTTTGGATGGTTTCAATGGTGAAGACGACGTCGTCAGCCGTCAATTTTTTCCCGTCCTGCCATAAAAGATTTTCTCTAAGAGTGATTTCAAAGGTCTTTCCGTTTTCCAGAATTTTGTATTCTTTTGCCAAATCCGGAGTCAGAGCGCCTTCTTCGTTGTATTTCATCAGTCCGGCGAAAATGATTTGAACCAAGTCCCTATCTACGTCCGAAACCTCGCTATATATGGGATTGATGAATCTTGGGTGTCCCACCACTCCCTCAATAAACGATCCTCCGTTTGCCGCAACCGTCGTTGTATTTCTAAGGTAAAAATTAACCGCGAGAGAAAAAGCGCTGACAAACAGCAAAATCAATAAAGCGATAAAGAGAGGTTTTTCCTTTTTGGTAAGGACTTTAAAAATCTGCCTCCATTGTCCGACTGACGGCCATTCAGTCGGCATCGTTAGCTTTGGTATAGAAGGAATTATGCCCATTTCAAAAAGCGAGGTTTAGAATAGCTAAGGCCAAAAAGAAAATGCCGAGCCCTATCGTGGCTTGGAAAATTTTTTCTTGGATGCCGCGGCGAGTAGAATAAAAATTCCCGCCATCTCCTCCGAAAGCGGATCCCAAAGCCGTTCCTCTTTGTTGCAGCAAAATAGCGATTATCAACAGCATTGAAACAATAACTTGTGCGATAGGCAAAAAAGCAACCATATTATGTATATTCTTTAAAGATTTTTACTTAAGGGTTAAAACGGCGGAGAATGTGAAAATAATCAAAGAAGTTAAGAAAAGAGACAATATGCCTTGGATAGTTAATCCTGGAGACATCAGATCAACTGCCCATATTAAACCCATTATAATCACAAAACTGAAAAGATTGAAAGTGATCAAGCGCAAAGGAAAAGAGATAAAGTTCAGTACGGGCTTTACGAAGAAGTTAAGAACCCCCAAGAATATTCCTGCGAACAAGAGTGTTTGAGAGAAGTTGTTCCAGTTAAGTTCGGCGCTAATGGGCCAGATTGGACCAATAAATTCCACATTGGGTACGAATTTTACCGCTAACCAGAGCCCTGAAACTCCAATAGCCAACTGGATAACCAACTTAAATATCATTGTCTATAATATCACGCCTTAGTTTTTAAATCAACCCCGTTAGAGTCCATCTACGGACATTTGGCACTCATATATTAAAAGCCGATAAGGCGACTTCGTCTTGAGGTTCTCTGTGGAAACAATTGCCATCGCGGGATTCTAACGGGGTCAACCTCTCTTAGTTTTTTATGGTATGTAATTGCAAAGCGATGCGCCTCGTCTCGTAGCTGTAAAATAAGATTAAAAATAGGCCTCGGTAGATTTTTTAATAGTAACGGTTGTTTTCGTCCCTCAATGAAAAGCTCATTTTTTTTCTTTGCTAAACTTACACAAATTAAGGTTTTGAGATTTGAATTTTGACTTTTGACTTTGAGGGCAACAGATAGTTGCCCGATCCCTCCATCAATCAATATTAATTGCGGTAAATCCCATTCCGGGTGATTGAACCTTCGGTTCAGTACTTCTTTTATCATCGCTGTATCGTTTGGTGCATTTTTCATTTTGATGCGAAACTTGCGATAAAGGTTTTTGGCAGGTTTTCCGTCAACAAATACAACCATTGAGCCGGTTGCCATTTTGCCCTGGATATTAGATATATCATATGCTTCAATGCGAGATATTCCTTTTTTCATCTTTAGCAATTTCTTCATTATTTTCTTTGTATCTTGCCAATTTGCCTCTGTAGCGTTTTTTCGGTCAAGAATTTTAGCATTAGCCATTATACACTCTAGTGATGCAATTTGGTCTTTGATTCTTCCTGCTCTTTCAAATTCTTGTTTTTTCGACGTTTGCAACATTTCCTTTCTTAGCTTATTTAAGACCGAAAATCTTTTTCCTTGAAGTACTAAGGCCAATTTATCCAGACCTTGCTTGTATTCTTTGATGTCTGGATTCGGCCCAGGGCATAAATCGATATGGCACCAGGAACATTCTTTACTTGGATGTTTTCGTGCGACGTAATAAGGAAAAACCCTTCTTAATAAACTTAGTACCTTTTTTAATGATTTTCCGTCAACAAATGGGCCAATGTGTATAGTTGAATGATAATTGGCGGTGGATGATTG
>MHUC01000025.1:3073-6906 GCA_001823315.1 Candidatus Wildermuthbacteria bacterium RIFCSPHIGHO2_12_FULL_40_12 | reverse complement strand
TCTTAAAATAGTTCGAACGCATTTCGCCGCCGCAGGCGGCGAGGAAATCCCCCCGCGAAAATTCGGAAAGGCGGCGCCTGCCCGCCGAAGCCTCGGCGCAGGAGGGGAGCCGCACCGCTCAAAACCGCAAAAGAACCCGGAGAAAAACATCGGCTCGAACCATATTTTAATTTTGGGGGAAGAAAAATTTTTAATCATATGACATTCCATATTTCTCCCAAAGGGGTAAATAATACAGAGGGGACAACCGCTAAATTCAATGGCGGTGGAACCGTCAAAATTGGCGGTAGTTTTCAAAATTCGGGTGATGTCCAAATTGATGTTAGGGCAAATCTTGAAGTGCTCGGCAATGTTGTGAACGCTGGAACTTTTAGCATAAAGGATTATGTTGCCGAGAATCAGTACCAACTGTTTGAGCAAGCGATAAATGACTTGCAGGGCGATGCCCAAGCTTATCTTCGGTCTTCGTATCAAGATTTGAAAAGCGGCAATATACCAAGCTCTAACGCTTGGTTTAGAAAATTTGCTGACTACATCAAGGATCACCCCGAGCTTGTAACATCTTCCGTTCAAATCGTGTTGCAACTTTTCTACCGAACATGAAAAACGAATCTTTATCAAAAATTTTAAAAATAAGCGCGATAATAGGCATATTACTGGTGGCTGTTTCGGCCATTTATTATTTCGTTGTCTTTTTGCCTCAACAGCGAACACAGGACAAGGAGCGAGATTTTCTATTTTCCATGAGACAAGAGTGCCAAAAAGCTGGTGATAAATTATACCAAGCAGATGTAAAATCTTTGGGGCAAAATAGTTTGTTTGTTCCTGAATATGCATATAATAAATTGTTAAACACTTGTCTTTATTTCGGCGGACATATAGAAAAAGATTGGATAAACAAGTGGGTGAAAGATAGTTTTACAAACGAAGAAATAATTTCTTTTATGCGTTCTGGAGAACAAGTAGTTTTAGGAAGTACCTGCCCAAGTTGTTTATCCAACGAAGATTTTGACGAAAGAAAGAGTGAGTTGTTTAATGAGTAGGTCATTTTAATTGAATTGCCGCCAAAGAAAAACTTGAAATTGTCATCGGTGCGGCTCCCCGCCTGCGCCGAGGCTTCGGCGGGCAGGCGCCGCCTTTCCGAATTTTCGCGGGGGGATTTTTTCGGAAAAGTGCATTCGGACTAATTCAAGAATACTGCACCACGTAGGAGTTCGCTTGCCCGCCAAAGTTTTAACTTCGTCCATCAAATTAAAAATACGCATATATTGCGTATTTTTAATTTCGAAACCAGTCAATTAGATAAGTTTAAATAACTTCTGGTGGACAAAAATACCCAACGGTCTCTTCAAAAATAATCCTGCCACTGCTCCACTCGTTTACTCCACTTGTGTCGTCAAGGTTATAGCCCCTGTATATAATTACTTCTGTTTGGTCGGCACCAGCAGACGCGGAAACAGGAATGGAAAATGACAAATCAAGCGTTTCTCCCTGTTTAAGCGTATCAATATAAACTCTGTTATGATAAGGCAACCCAGAAAATGCGTCTATCTCGTATCCGGGGATAATATTGCCAGAAGGGTATTCCCTATGAAGCACCAAAACAACCAAGTGATTATAAGTGGATTTCTTATTGTTGACAATTTCAACGGTATAATCCATTGTCCCGCCAATGTAATAAATCGGTAGCCCAAAAAGATTCAAGGAGGGAAAATCAGCCGTGCCAAAAAAATTCTGATATTCAATGGTAACATCGAGCTTATCGCCATTATGTTGGCCCCGCTGAACAGCTAAAGTTGCACCAGGAACAAACAAAATAGCCGTTAAAAAAGCAATGATTATTGAACCGGATATAGATTTTTTCATATAATAATTTTGTTATTTTTAATCTCGACGCATTTCTTTATTATATTCCTTCTGCTAATTGAGTGTCAAACAATAATACATAAACTTCCGCACAAACGAATAGAAGCTTTTGTCTTCTCTGGAACAAGTTTCAAATCCTTGCTACCATACAAAAAAAAGAAGCTCTTTAATCTCTATGCTGGAAGGATTCGGGCAGACAAAACAAGAATTGAACAAAACAATAACCACCCTTATTTTGGGCGGTTTAGGATTTGTGGCGGCTTTGGCGTGGAACGAAGCAATCCAAACATTATTCAGCTTATTCTTGCCAGAAGAGAGCGGTTTAATAGGAAAATTTGTTTACGCGATAATCGTTACTCTGATAGTTGTGGCTGTTTCAATGCGTCTAAGGAAAGTTGTCGGCGAGGAAAAAGAACAAAGAATTTAAATTTGAAATCAACAATGAAAAAGGGCTATTCGACTAACGCCGAATAGCCACAAGGAGGAGGAGGGTGGGGGGAAGTTTATCGTTCCTTGTTCTGTTTAAAGATTAACTCTCTTAACCGCCTCTGTCAAGTAGTTTACTTGGATTTATATGATAAACCCCTAACCAATGATTGGGTCAGATTTTCAATCAAACAAGCTACGGTCATGGGCCCTACTCCACCAGGTACCGGCGTAACATAACTGGCCCTTCTGGAGACCGATTCAAAATCCACGTCGCCAACCACAATACCGTTTGATAAGGAAGAACCGGCATCAATCACAACGGCTCCCTTTTTAACCATATCGCCATTTACTAACTTAGCCCGACCGACCCCGGAAACTAAAATGTCCGCTTTATTAACGAATGAGACGGCGTTTTTTGTGGACCGGCTAATAATGGAAACGGTTGCCTTTTCCTTCAAGAATTGGATTGCCAAAGGCAACCCAACCAATCTTCCCGCTCCCACAATAACTACATTTTTACCCTTAATAACTATCTTGTATTGTTTCAGCAAGCGAAGTATACCGCTAACTGTTGGCGGCAGAATTGGCAGAACGCCCTGATAAAACTTTCCCAAGCTTGCTTCCGACAAGACATCAACGTCTTTATTTTCCGGAATTAAATTTAAAACCTCTTCCGTGTTGAACTTTTTTGGTAAGGGTAATTGAATAATAATTCCTGAAACACTTGGTTTTTTTACTGCTTCTTTGATTTTCTTTTTTAGTTTTTCTTTTGGTACGCCGGCTGGAAACCGCAGCAATTCAAAACCAATCCCAGCTTTTTCACAAGCAATCCTTTTTTGCTCAATGAATCTTAAAGAGATTTTATTGTCACCCACCAAAACCACGGCCAAGGTTAATTTTAATTTGGCTTTTTTAATCCTTTGACTAATCTCATCTATAATTTTGTCCGCCAATTTTCTGCCGTCCAATATTTCCGTCATACTACTGAAAATTTTCTGCAAAGATTAAATACCTCTTTTTTGATACTTGGAATAGATTTAGAGCTTACAACGGCGTCGTAAATCAAACTGGCGATTTTTTCCATCTCCTTCTCTTTCATGCCCCGTGTCGTTACGGTTGGAGTGCCAAGTCGAATACCAGAAGGATCAAAGGGCGAGCGGGTATCAAAAGGCACCGTATTTCTATTGACAATAATGCCTACGTTTTCCAATTTATCCTGCGCCTCCCTACCAGACACACCAAGGTTGGTTAGATCGATTAACATTAAATGATTGTCCGTGCCTCCGGAAACTAAATTGAATCCAAGCCGAGAGAGCTCTTTGGCTAAAATCTTGGCGTTTTTTACTATTTGTTGACCGTATTTTTTGAACGACGGCTTCAATGCCTCTCCCAAGCTCACTGCGATTGCCACTGTTTGATTATCATGCGGCCCTCCCTGCAATCCCGGAAACACCGCCCTGTCTATCGCTTCGGCAATTGATATTTGTTTATCGTTCACCGTCAAAAACCTATCGTTCCTAGAGAAAATCATTGCTCCC
>MHUC01000025.1:0-2973 GCA_001823315.1 Candidatus Wildermuthbacteria bacterium RIFCSPHIGHO2_12_FULL_40_12 | reverse complement strand
AAATATCCGCCATTAAATACGCTCCGACCTCATCGGCTATTTCGCGGAATTTTTTAAAATCGAAAATTCTTGAATAGGCCGTAGCTCCAGTAACTATAATTTTCGGCTTTTCTTTTTTGGCAAGGTTTCTAACTTCTTTGTAGTTTATATACCCATCGCGTCCAACGCCGTACTGAACCGATTTATAAAATTTTGCTGAAAAATTCACTTTCCAGCCGTGCGTCAAATGACCTCCGAAAGGCAAACTCATTCCCATAAGCTTATCGCCGGGCCTCAAAAGAGCAAAATAAACAGCCATATTTGCCGGACTCCCCGAGTATGGTTGAACATTAACGCTCCACTTTTTGCCAAGACGAAAAACCTTTTTTGCCCGCTCTTTCGCCAAATCTTCAATTTCATCTATGACTTCGTTACCAGCGTAATAACGCTTTCTCGAATAACCTTCAGAATACTTATTCGTTAAGGCAGACCCAAGCGCCTCCATCACTGCTTTGGAAGTAATGTTTTCAGAAGGAATTAAATCCAAAGACATTTCCTGTCTTTTTTGTTCTTGTTGAATTAGCTTTGCTATTGTTGTGTCTGTTTTTTTAAGATTTTTCATTTTTAGAGCTTTGGAATTTTACTTCCTTTTCTTAAAATTTTTGGCTTAGCTTTGGTTAGATCAACAACGGTTGAGGGCAAATTTTTCTTCGGTCGCCCGACATCTATGATTAAATCAGGGAAATACTCTTTGTCTTTGAGTTGGCTGATAATTTCCTTAATATGGGCGGGGGATGGTTCTCCCGAAATATTTGCTGAAGTTCCGGTTAATGGTTTATCTGTTTTTTCTAAAAGCTTTTTGACAAATTTATGGTCTGGTATCCTCAAAGCAATCGTCTTTTTGGCAATACCATAAACTTTCAAGTTTTGAGTTTTGGTTTTAAACTTTGAGCTTTGCGTTTTACGTTTTAATACTGCCGTCATCGCCCCCGGCCATAGCTCTTTTAATACGCCTTCTGTTTTCTTATCAATCACGGCCAATTGCTTTGCCATTTTTAAATCTTTTACCAAAACAGATATCGCTTTGTTTTTGCGCCTTTTTTTTATTTGAAAAACCCTTTCAACCGCTTCTTTATTTGTCGCATCGGCTAATAATCCGTAAACCGTATCAGTTGGCGCAACTATTATTTCCCCTTCTTTTACTGCCCTTTCGGCAATCTTTACGACCGAATCAATATTCTTATTGGATAACTTCAGGGTCAGTACCGTTTTTAAACCAATAAAGCCAGCAAATCTTGGGTGTTTCGTTTTGTAAATATAAGGGCGCTTTTCTTCTTTTCTTGCTGAAAAATATCTTCTATGGTCGCAAAAAGTGCAAATACCGCAATCTTGAATGTTCTTTTTTTGTATCCCTGAAGTTAAAAAATCTCGCAGAGCTAACTTTTTCAAGTCGAAGTATGTTTTTCCCTTTTTATTAACAAAGTATTTTTTGAAACTGGTGCTTTGGAGCCGACGATGCGTCTTGGGTTTTAACCAATAATGACACTTTCTGATATGAGGACCTATTCCCACGAGAATATCGCGCGGCTTTGAATTAAATCTTGAAACCATTTTCGCCAACGCTTTCGGCACAATGCCGCTGATCAAAGATTTCCGGGAACCATGCAGTGCGGCAACAACATTATTTACCGGGTCAAAAATCAAAATTGGCATGCAATCAGCCGAAACAACTGCCAGAATCTGCCCGGGAATATTGGTAATTAAGCCATCAACGCCCTTAATTATCTTCCCGCCATCCGACTCTTTGCAAATATGGACTTTTGAGCCGAAAACCTGCTGCGCCCAGACGATATCGCGAACTGCTACCTTATGACTAACAGATTCAAGGAATTTTACGACTGCATTATCTCTTTTTTTACTCACCATTGACCCAAAAGAAGTTTCGGAGAATCCGTGAATAATATTGTGATTTTGAAGGTTTTTAAGCTGCATTTCGTATTTTTCTTCAATAATCTTTATATTATCACAACAAAAAACAGCTGGCTATCAGCCAGTTTGTCAGCCCCAGATTGTGTATCGCGATTAATTGAAATACCGTTGCAGCTTCTCCAAAAGCTGTTGGGGAGTGTACTGGGTTTTGAGCAGATAATCTTTCACGCCAAGCTCGAACGCTTTTTGCTTGGTTTCCGGATCGTCGTAATTAGAAAAACCGACAATGGGAATACCGGTAACGTCGGCTGTTTTTTTAAATTCCTCCAAGAATCCTATCCCATTCTTCCTCGGCAATAATATATCCAACAAGATTAAATCCGGCTTTTTCGTTTTTAAATAATCAATGGCTTCTTCAGCGGAAAACGCAACCTTAACGCCGTAACCCGCGGTCTTAAACTTGTCTTCATACATATCAGATAAAGTTTTCTCGTCTTCAACTATCAATATATCTATCTTCCTGTCAGCCATATCGTTGTTCCATTATATACTTTTGCAGACGTCAAGACAAACCCGGTCAATACGCGGTAATTTTCCATTACTTAACCGGCAGCTCCACGAAAAACGTACTCCCCTTGCCCTTGCCTTCGCTTTCGGCCCAGACTCGGCCGCCGTGCATTTCGGCATACTTGCGGGCGACATTAGAAAGTGGACGAAAACCAAAGCCCTTAAATCCTGAATACATCTGTGATATAATTTTGATATGCATATCGCCATTAAACAAAAAAATTGTGGCTATGGCGACTTCGGAAACCTAAGCGCGACGTACGGCATAGCTCGCAGAGAATTCCCTCCAAATGTCATAAGTTACTTACAGGCAACTATTCCGCTTGAAAAATCTGTTGTTGATCTTGGATGCGGAACTGGAATATCAACGCGCCAAATCGCAGACCGATGCGCCACTGTGATTGGCGTGGACAGAGACAAAAAAATGATATCTGCGGCCGAAACAATACCGCATCACAATATCACATACATCTGCGCCAAGAGCGAAGACTTGCCCTT
>MHUC01000024.1 GCA_001823315.1 Candidatus Wildermuthbacteria bacterium RIFCSPHIGHO2_12_FULL_40_12 | reverse complement strand
TTGGTTTGATCAAATCTTAATTGTACCAGGGGTGGGGATCGAACCCACGACCGCAGGGATATGAATCCTGTGCTCTACCACTAAGCTACCCTGGCCAGAGCTTAATTCTAACACAAACCGTGCCCATTTTGAAGGAAAAGTATATAATATTACACATGGATCGGATGTTTGAATTTGTCGGATACGAAAATAATCTCAACCGGGCGGAGCTGGTTTTCAAATACAAAGTAACGATTCCTGAAGAGACTTTTGAATTTAAGGAGAAACTTATTTTACCCAATATGGATCTTGAGCGGGTTCCTGGAGAACTTTTGAACAGGATTTTAAATTGTTTGCTTTTAGTTCTTGGTGTATCTTATTGGAAGCTTTACTGTCCGCAAAATATTAAACTTGGCATCCCGTTAACAAAGAAACAGGCTGAGTTTTGGAACAGCCTTTATATTAATGGGCTTGGGGAATTTTTCTATAGGAATAAAATTGATTTTAGAGAATTTAATCTGTTCTCATCAAATACGGAAAGCGTCGAACCAATTGAGCTTAAAAGAAAGGATCGTTCTCTTCTTGGGGTGGGTGGAGGAAAAGACTCCATAGTATCAGCAGAACTACTTAAAAAAAACAACGAAGAGTTTTCAGCGTTCACACTTGGAGAACACGAAATTCAAGAGAAAATCGTAAGTCTGCTGGGAGTTCCAAAAATTTCAGTTAAAAGGATCGTTGATCCATTATTGTTTGAATTAAACAAACGAGAGGATACCTATAACGGCCACATTCCAATATCGGCAATTTATCATTTTGTCGGAATTCTACTTGGCGCGCTTTACGATTTTAAATATGTTGTTTTTTCAAATGAGAAAAGTGCAAATTACGGAAATGTCGAATATCTTGGAAAGCAAGTTAATCACCAGTGGAGTAAGTCTTATGAATTTGAAAAAATGCTCCAAGACTATGTTTCAAGTTGGATTACTCCTGATATTATTCCTTTCTCCTTGCTTCGATCGATGAATGAAATTAAAATTGTCGAGGTTTTTTCCCATTACCCCAAATATTTTTCTGTTTTCTCAAGCTGTAATAATAATTTTAAGATTACTGAAAAACAGGAAGGTCTTTGGTGCGGCGAGTGCGCCAAATGCGCATTCGTATTCTCTCTGCTTTCAGCGTTTATACCACGTGAGAAGTTGATTGGAATATTTGGCAGGAATCTATATGAATCTAGCGCGTTAATTTCCACATATGAAGAACTTCTCGGAATGAGAGATACAAAACCATTCGATTGCGTAGGAACACCCGAGGAGGTAAGACTTGCGTTTCTTCTCGCATATAAGAAAGGTAAGTATAATGAAACCCCGGTAATGAAAATATTCTATGATAAGTTTAAACCTAGCTTTCAAACAATTGAGAATAGCGTATCTGATTTACTAAAATTAGGAAAACTTGACAATATTCCAGAAGAATTTAGGAATGTTATTCTCGAATGAAAAAGGAAGATTTTAAGGGTAAAAAAATAGTGGTTTTGGGATTTGGCGTAGAAGGGGAGAGTGCTGCAAATTTTTTGCTTGAAAATGGAGCAGAGGTATTTGTCGTTGACGTAAGAAGTGAAGATAAATTCGAACCTGAAAAGATTTCTGGCCTCAAACAGCGCGGCGTAGAATTTCAATTTGATTCGTATCCAGAGGACTTTTCAAAATTTGATCTGATTCTGCGCTCACCGGGTATAAGTCCTTTGTCGATTGTTGCTGAGAAGATAAAAAAGCAGGGTGTCGAATTTACCTCGCCAACCAAAATCTTTTTTGACTTTTGTCCATGCCCAATAATTGGTGTGACAGGGACAAAAGGGAAGAGTACCACATCAACTCTTATCTACGAAATGCTGAGAGAGGAAGGATTTGACGTATATTTAGGTGGGAATGTAGGGAAACCGCCTTTAGATTTTCTAGATGAGTTAAAAAGCGATTCTAAGGTAGTTTTGGAGCTCTCAAGCTTCCAATTACAGGATCTTGATAAAAGTCCTCAAATAGCCGTGGTTTTGATGCTTACAAGCGAGCATTTGGATTACCATAGGGATATCAAAGAGTATATAAACGCAAAAAGGAACATTTTGCGTTTCCAAAGGCCGGACGATTTTGCCATTCTGAATAGAGACTACCCTGTTTCAAACGAGAGCGACGTTCATACACAAGGGAGGATTTATAAAGTGAGCCGGGAGCAGGAAGTTGATCAAGGCTGTTTTGTGCGCGATGATTTCATCTGGCTTAAAATGGGCACGAGAGAAGAGCAAATTATGCCGGCTTCAGACGTTCTTCTTGCCGGACGTCACAACCTCGAAAATGTATGCGCAGCAGTATTGGCTGCGACATTAGCAGGGGCACATATGCAGGCGATAATTTCAGTTTTGAAAAGCTTTAAGGGACTTGAACATAGATTGGAATTTGTGGGAGAACACCACGGAATCAAGTTTTATAATGATTCTCTTGCAACAATACCTGAAGCAGTAATCGAGGGTATTGAGGCGCTGGGGGAAGATGTCGAAACCCTAATTGCCGGCGGATATGACCGCGGTCTTGATTATAGCGAACTTGGAAAGTATCTCTCAGATTCGAAAGTTCGTATATTAATTCTATTTCCTACAACCGGAGAAAAGATTTGGGAGGCATTATGTGATGTTGTGCCAAATGAAAATTTGAGGCCAAAGAAGTTGGATGTAGCCTCAATGAAAGAGGCGGTTTTGACAGCTTATGAACATACAAATCCGGGCAAAATTTGCCTGATGTCTCCCGGCGCAGCCTCATTCGGTATATTCAAAAACTATAAAGACCGGGGAGACCAGTTCAAAAACTTCGTAAATTCCCTCGTTTAATGATAAAATAGACCAATGAAAAGAGTATTATCGGGAATTCGCGCGACAGGCAGACTTCATTTGGGTAATTACCTTGGGGCAGTCAAGGGTATGCTTGAATTGCAGGAAAATTCCGATTACGAAACGTTTTATATGGTTGCAGATTTACATACGATTACGGTTCCCTATGAGGTTGAGGTTCTCAGGAAAAACAGACGCGAAGTTATTATTGATTATCTTGCGGCAGGGCTTGATCCTGAAAAATCCGTCATTTTTCAGCAGGCAAACGTTCCCGAGCACGTAGAGCTTGGTTATCTTTTCTCATCTATTACTACAATTGCCAAAATGCAGCACTTACCAACATTTAAGGAGAAGGTGAAACAGCATCCTGAGCATGCAACAATGGCACTGCTAAATTACCCGGTGTTAATGGCAGCCGATATTTTGATCTATAAAGCCGGTCTCGTTCCGGTCGGATTAGATCAGGAACCGCACATCGAAGTCGCAAGGGAGATAGCAAGACGTATGAATCAAGATTATGGAACAGACTTTCCTGAGCCTAAAAGATTTGCAACTCCCGGCCAGTACGTGCCTTCATTAACCGGAGAGGGTAAAATGAGCAAGTCTGTTGAAGGTTCGTATGTAAATCTTACAGACAGTTTGGAAGAAATAAAATCAAAAATCGCCAAAATCCCAACAGACAGCGGAAAAGGTTCGGAAATTGTAGGGGGAGTAAAAACTTTGATGGAATTTGTAGAATTGTTCGAAGGAAAGGAAAAGAGAAGTTCGTTTGAGGAACAATATCGAACAAGTGGAGTTCGTTATTCTGAGATTAAAGAACAACTTTCGGAGGCGATTTTTAAGGAGCTTGAGCCTATTCAGAAGAGAAGAGCGGAACTTGAAAAAGATACGGAATACGTTGACCGAGTAATTCGTGAAGGCGCAGAAAAAGCCCGCAAAGTCGCCCGCGAAACCGTTAAAGAGGTCCGAGAAAAAATGGGCCTCGTCTAATCTTCTGTGAAACAGGTTTATCTTTTGATTTCGGGGTTTGTGCAAGGGGTAGGGTATCGTGAGTTTGTTAAAAGGCAAGCAAGAAAGCTCGGGCTTACCGGTTGGGTTCGCAACCTTTCTGATAATAGAGTAGAGGTCTTAGCCCAAGGGCAGGAGAATAGTCTCAAAAAATTAATCTCGATTTGCGAGAAAGGCCCATTTTTTTCCGATGTTAAAAACATCGCTATAGAATGGCAAGAACCCCAGGAACAATTCGAATCCTTTGAAAAAAGACCCACCGGGTAAGTAGTCCGTCTTCCGCAACGCAAAAGAGCTTAGAACTATTATTTAAGAAGACAAAGCGAGAGTTTTTTGAGGTTCAAAAAATGTCAGAATCATGCCGCCTCTTCTCGCATCAAATTCCGCCACGCCATCATATCCTGCTGCTGTTAAAACATCCCGCACAACGGCACCTCTCACGGTAGTCTGATTTTCCAGTTCGTTTCCTTTTTGAGGTTTGTTATCTACCGCAAGTGTGATTATCTCTAATCCTTTGCGCTTTTTAAGATCCTCTCTCTCGATTTTTATTCCTTCCTTTGTCATAGCCTTTATTAATATATCAAGTTCTGATTCTGTTGGCTCAAGGTCCATTCTAAAGTGATGAGTTTCAACAGTAGCTTGAAGTTCGTAAAGCGAGTTATTCATTTGTTTAGGGATATATCTCTCCAGCACCTCAGGTTTGTCCGAACAATACAACCCGAAACCGAATTCTCCTATCGTACTTGGAGCTAACTTCCCACTTTGATTAAAAGCTCTATGATAAACAATTGTTCCCTTACCTACTTTATAAGTTGTGGTTCCTTTTGAAGTAGGTTCTTCTTCTTTTGCTTCAGTCATGCGTGTATAATAACATATCAAAGATTTTAATCAAAAATTATGAAGAAGGTAATTTTGGGTTTGATTAGATTTTATAAGAAGACAGAATTCTTTCATCTCCAATTGTTTCGAACGTTGTTTTTAACGGATTCGATTTGCCGTTTTAATCCTACGTGCGCTGAATATACTTATCAGGCAATAGATAAGTATGGGGTTGTTAGAGGTTCGCTTTTGGGTCTAAAAAGAATAATCCGGTGCCACCCATGGAGCCGGGGCGGATATGACCCCATGGAATAATATTAGTCTGTTCCTCTCTCTGTTTAGACTAACAGTCTATTTCAGACCAGTAGATTTTAAAAAGTGGACCATATTATAAACATTTCCACACCCATATCTTTCAACTGTATCGTAAAGGTCAGAAACATTTACTGTACCATATGATTGTTCCATAAATGATGCATGAGTAGGTTCTTTTATTTCCGTTGGTTCGTCTCTTGTTACTCTGAAAATTTGGCCTCCGATAGACATCACGGATACTTTACGTCCTCCTCTTTCCCCAACCATACCATACCTTCGTAGAGAAGGATAGTAACGACTTACGAGAAGTTTACAAGCTGTTACGTCTCCTTCTTCGGTATCAGACTGTGCTACAAGAATACAATCAAATGTAAAGTTAGGGTTCCTGCTATCTAAACGAAATCTCCTAGAAATACTCGTAAAGCTTTCATGTTTCAGACTCCCTCCTCCCCTGTCTCCAGGTCCCGAAGTCGCAGTATAAGTCACCTTATGAGGCGAATATCCCAATGATCCCTCTTGTGTATGTGCCTCTCGCCCCAAATATTCCCTATTAATTCGTTCAAATAGGGTAGTTATTTGACCTTGAAGATTTTGAGAAAAAGTCCCATGAAATAAAGCCTCTGCCCTAGTTTTTCTTATTAACTCCTCTTGTTGTTTGGACAAACTCGCTTGTCTATTTGCATCTATTTGTCTTTGTCGCTCAGCCTCAAAGTCTTTATCTATATTCCTAGTTCTGTCCCTAAAGTATTCAAACCAGCTCATTGGCGCGATTTTACTCCGGATGAGGCTCAAAAGCAAATTCCGCTGCCATCCATGGAGCAAGGGAGGATATGACCCCCTGAAATAGTTCAAGGTTCAAAATTAAAAATTCAAAATTGCAGTTCAAAATTCAAAGTT
>MHUC01000023.1:4071-5814 GCA_001823315.1 Candidatus Wildermuthbacteria bacterium RIFCSPHIGHO2_12_FULL_40_12 | reverse complement strand
ATTTTTTAATTTTTGTTATTTTAAGCATTCCGGTTCTTGCTGAAATGATTTTTATTTTAAAAGAAGAGATTAAGACAGAAAGGATAAAGATGTTGTTTTCGGGGTTTGGGAGATTGGCGGTCGCGTTTTTTATTTTTGCGTTGCTGTTTTCCGGATTTTTCCAAAACACCAAAAGATTGCTAAAAAGAGAAAGCCAAATAGATTATCCTTCAGACAACGCGATTGCTTTTTTAAGATCTTTGCCGCTTTCTGAAAACTTGTTTAACGACTATCATTTTGGCGGGTATCTAATCTGGAAGTTGCCGGAACGAAAGCTTTTTATTGATGGCAGAATGCCAAGCTGGAGACAGAATGGGCAGTTTACTTTCGGGGACTATATAAAGATCACTGACGCAGAAGATGGATTCCAGGGTCTTCTGGATAAATACAATACAAAGATTATAATGTTGCAATCAGCGGAGAAGAATAAGGAGCCAAAGAAAGAAGCGTTGATTGAAAATTGGTTAAGCAGAATTATGGGTTATAATTCCCCCGGAAATCTTTACGAAGAATTAATTGGTTCTGACTGGGAGAATGTCTATGATGACGGTATAGCTGTTATTCTACGACGTTCTAAGCATTGAAGATCACCTCAATATTTTCCTAAAGAGGATTTTTATGATAGAATAAAAATGTTAAATCCTAATCGACAATGCAAATTATCTGGAAAGGACAATCTTGCTTTCAAATTACTGCTCAGAACGGGAAAAACGGCCAGGTTTTTTTGGTTATAGATCCTTTTGACGAGCAAGTCGGTTTAAAAGTCCCCAAATTGGAAGCCGACATTCTTTTGGTGACGCATTCGCATTACGATCACAACAACAGAGGAGCGGTTTTCTCGCCCCAACCAAACCAGTTTCCCTTTGTGATTGATGGACCTGGAGAATATGACATAAAAGGAGTTTTCGTCCAAGGAATTCATTCTTGGCATGATGATAAGGAAGGCAAAGAAAGAGGAGAGAATACCATTTACACAATCGACACGGAAGAATTGAAGTTGTGTCACCTTGGAGATTTAGGGCAGAAAGAACTATCAGAAAAACAGATAAATAGCATTGGAGATGTAGATATTCTTATGATTCCGGTTGGCGGGAACTATACTATTGACGCGAAGATAGCTGCGGCAATCATTGCCCAAATTGAACCCAAAATAGTGATTCCAATGCATTACCAGTTGCCGAAAATAAAGATTAAGATTGATGACGTGGATAAGTTTTTGAAAACGATGGGAGTGAAAACAACAGAAAGCTTAAACAAACTTTCTGTTAAGAAGAAAGATTTGGCGACAGAAGGCACAAAGATTGTTGTTTTAAAACCCTAAGATTAGGCGGTGTTGAATTGCGTAAAATAAAAATTGGTTTATCAATGAAGGCCAAAGATTTCCTCAAAAAACTGCAAAGCCAGCCCGAGTCAACCAAAAAAATCATTCTTTGGTCGGTAATGGTTTTAGTCGGTTTGTTGTTATTGATTTTTTGGCTTAACAGTACGAAATCAAGAATAAAAAATTTTCAAAAAGAGGATTTCGTTCGTGACTTAGGAATACCCGATCTGCAGGAAGATATAGGCAAGATGCCTAAAATAGAATTTCCAGAGATTACTATGCCGGAGCTCAACGAGGAAGAATTGAAAGCGCTTGATGAAGAATTAGAGGGTGCCGGAAGCGTCCAGGAAAGCGAAGGATCAATTTAACATTTTTAATCAAAT
>MHUC01000023.1:0-3940 GCA_001823315.1 Candidatus Wildermuthbacteria bacterium RIFCSPHIGHO2_12_FULL_40_12 | reverse complement strand
TTAGAGACGGCCTAAAGCCGGTTCATCGCCGGATTTTGTACGCAATGTTTGAAGACGGTTTAACGTCGGGAGCTAAATTCCGCAAGTCCGCAACGGTCGTTGGGTCTTGTCTCGGACGTTATCATCCTCACGGCGACCAGGCGGTTTACGACGCCGCCATCAGAATGGCGCAGGATTTTACCCTGCGGTATCCTCTAATACACGGTCAGGGCAATATCGGTTCAATAGATGACCCGTCTGAATATGCCGCGATGAGGTACAGCGAAATGAAGTTGTCCAAAGTCGGAGAAGAGACGTTAAGAGACATCAGCAAGGATACGGTTGATTTTATGGATAACTATGACGGCACCAGAGTGGAACCAAAGGTCTTGCCCTCTCCTTTGCCCCAGCTTTTATTGAATGGTTCTTTGGGCATTGCGGTTGGCATGGCAACCAACATTCCGCCGCACAACCTTTCCGAAGTGATTGACGCCCTTATTTTTTCTCTTGATAACCCGAAAGCCGCAACCGAGGATTTATTCAAAATTATCAAGGGCCCGGATTTCCCTACAGGAGGGATTATCTATGACCAAAAAAGCATTATTGAGTCCTACTCTCAAGGCAAGGGCCCGATTTTAGCAAGAGGTAAAGTTGAAGTCGTGGAATCGTCAAATGGCGGACGATCCCAGATCGTCATAACGGAAATTCCATTTCAAGTGCAAAAATCATCCCTGTTGGAACAGTTCGCTTCATTGGCGCAGGAAAAAAAGATTGAAGGCATAAAAGACATAAGAGACGAATCGGACAGAGAGGGGTTAAGAATCGTTCTTGACTTAAAATCAGACGCTTTGCCCCAGAAGGTTTTAAATTTTCTGTACAAGTTCACCGACCTGCAAAAAACATTCCACTTAAACCTTCTGGCCTTGGTTGACGGTATTCAGCCAAAAGTTCTCTCGTTAGCCGATCTATTGCATTATTTCATAGTCCATAGGCAGGAAGTGATTTTTCGGAGGACAAAATACGATCTTGAAAAAGCGAAAGAAAGGGCTCATATTCTGGAAGGGTTGCATAAATGCCTGGAAAACATAGACGCGGTTATTAAGACGATCAAGAATTCGGAAAACCGACAGGCCGCGGAAAAGAATCTTATTAAAAAGTTCAAACTGACGTCTATTCAAGCCAATGCTATCTTAGAAACAAAACTGTCGGCTTTGGCAAAACTGGAAAGAAAAAAGATAGAAGAAGAATTGAAACAGATTAAAGATCGGGTTAAAGGATTAACGGATATTTTAAAAAGCCCGCAAAAAATTAAAGAGGTGATTAAAAAAGAGTTGCGAGAATTGAAGGAGAATTTTGGAGACGAAAGAAGGACCAAGGTTGTTTTGCAAAAAGTGGGAGAGATAGCGGAAACAGACCTTATTCCCCAAGAAGAAACAATCATTACTTTGACGCAGGGCGGTTATATAAAAAGGATTGATCCTAAAATCTACAAGATCCAAAAGAGGGGTGGCAAGGGCATTCTGGGAATGAAGACCTTGCAGGATGATATGGTGGCGCATTTCCTTTCGGCAAAAACACACGATTCTTTATTGTTTTTCACCGATTCCGGCAAAGCGTTTAGAACTTTGGCTTATGAAATACCGGAAGGCAACAGAGTGGCGCGCGGCAGGGGCCTCTTGAACTTTTTGGAAATATCGCCCCAAGAAAAGATTTTGGCTTTGATTCCTATTGGGAAAGAGGACTACGATTCCGGGACGAAAAATTTGATTATGGCGACTCAAGACGGCATCGTGAAAAAAACCCGCTTGGCTGAATTTGAAAATGTCAGAAAATCAGGATTAATCTCCATTACCCTGAAAAAGAACGATGTTTTGAAGCGAGTTTGCAAGAGTTCAGGTCAAGACGAAGTTATTTTAGTGACGCAAAAGGGTCAATCAATCCGTTTTCCGGAAAAAACCGTCAGAGAGATGGGTCGGCCAGCCGCCGGCATCAAAGGAATTCGGCTGAAAAAAGGAGACAAGGTTGTTGAAATGGAAATTGTCGAAGCTAAAAACGAAAAATTAAAAACCAAAAACCATCTTTTGACGATTACCGAGAACGGTTTCGGCAAAAGAACCGATTTGGAAGAATATAAATCGCAAGGGCGCGGCGGCTCCGGGATACGAGCCATTAATATCACCCCAAAGACCGGCGATTTGGTTGCGGCTAAAATGCTTTCAGGCGAAGAAGACGAATTGGTTGTGATCTCCCAGCAAGGTCAGGTTATCAAAACAAAAATTTCTTCTATTTCCAAGCTTTCCCGGGCCGCTCAAGGGGTTAGGATAATGAAGCTGGGCGCAGGAGATAAAGTGGTTTCGGTCGCTTGCTTTTAGCTTGAACTTTCAAGTCGGCTGTAATATAATAATCCAATGGAAGGTTTCTTGGATCCGAATAAGGTCTTGAGTCAACTGGATTTATCTCCGAATATGATTGCCGCCGATTTTGGTTCGGGGTCTGGCGGTTGGGCGATACCTTTGGCTAAAAAGTTAAGCAGCGGAAAAGTTTTTGCCATAGATATCCTCAAAGAGCCGTTATCCGCTTTGACAAGCCGGGCGAAGATGGAAAAGGTTTGGAATATCCAGACCGTTTGCGCCAACGTTGAAGACGCAAGAGCGTTAAAGTTAGGAGAGGGCGTTTTGGATTTAGTGCTGATGACCAACCTTCTTTTTCAATTAGAGAACGTTAAGGCGGTTTTTTCGCAAGCGGCTAAGGTTTTAAAGAAAGGCGGAAAGGTTTTAGTTGTTGATTGGCAGGTAGATTCTTCCGTTGGTCCTGAAAAAGGGAGATTAAGCCCTCAAACGGCTAAAAACGTTGCTCAAGAATGCGGCTTTGCTTTAGAGAAAGAATTTCCCGCCGGACCGCATCATTACGGATTAGTGTTCGCAAGATCTTGACTGTGGCGGTTGGCGTAGTATCATAAATCAATGAGTATTTATTTGCGAAGATTAATGATTGCTATTGGATTGACTGTTGTTTTGTTGACGATGGCGGTTGAAGTCCGAGCTGTCGATCTTGAAAACCCCATCAAAGCCGGAACCATTCCAGAGTTAATATATTTGATCGTTAAGATTATTTTTAATTTAGCTTTGTGGATTGCTCCTTTAATGATTATTATCGCCGGATTTTATTTCGTGACAGCCGGTGGCAATCCAACTCAAATCAATAACGCCAAACAATTGATTATGTGGACCCTGATTGGTTTGGCAATTACTTTCTTGGCGTTAGGGATAACAAACTTTCTTCAAGAAGAGTTGTTTAGTCCTTAGTGTGTCTGCGACTGGTGGAGTGCCCTTTACGCCTTAGCTTTTATTTCGGAAGGATTAATTGATAGAATAATAGAAAGGTCGAAATAAAATAAATTATTTAAAAAATATGAACAAAATATTTTTAGGATTATTATTAGTTGAATTGATAATTGTTCCTGTTGTGGGATTAGCCCAACCAGTCACTACAAATCCACCTGATCTTGATGTTCCAACTACGGTTGATAATATTCTTGACTGGGCGTTTGGCATATTGATTTTTATCGCCGCGTTTTTTATCATAGTCGGCGGTTATTACTACGTTACAGCTGGCGGAGACGCTGCGAAGATTGGTACTGCAAGGAATTTTCTTGTCTATGCCTTAATTGGAGTTGCCGTAGCTTTCTTAGCAAGAGGATTGGTAGCGTTCGTAAATACAGTACTTACAACTTAGAGTATATTTCTGTATTGTAAGTTTTAATTAAAAGAAGGGGGTTATTCCCCTTCTTTTATGGTGATTGAGTTTATCTGTTTTATGTATTAGATTAAAATATATAAAAGTTATTATATGTTCCTGTGGTGGAATTAGCAGGACGCGTCCCGTACAGTTGGTGGGCGAGTGGTGGAATGGCAGACACGCAAGGTTTAGGACCTTGTGCCGTAAGGCGTGAGAGTTCGAC
>MHUC01000022.1 GCA_001823315.1 Candidatus Wildermuthbacteria bacterium RIFCSPHIGHO2_12_FULL_40_12 | reverse complement strand
TGAGGCGGCGCGTATGATGCGATTAAAAGAACCCGATAAAGTTCTTTTTGTTTTGGTCAGTTATTTACCCGTGCCCAAAGTGATAGGGGAAATGAAAACCAAGCCAACGCAATACGCCGTAAGGAGCTTGAACATGGCAGGTATCCAACCAGACATCATCGTTGCCAGATCACAGGTGACGGCAGACGCGATTAGAAAAAAGAAAATTGCTATTTTCTGTAACGTCAAAGAAGAAGACGTTATCGCGGCGCCAGACACATCCCCGGTCTATGAGATTCCGGTTAACTTTGAAAAACAGAATTTTGGGAAGATCATTTTAAAAAAGTTTGGCATTAAAACAAGAAAATCAAAGAATTTTAACGACTGGGATAAACTTATTAAAATAATCAAAAATACCAAGAAAAGCGTTCGAATTGGAATCGTGGGAAAATATTTTGAAACCGGTAACTTTACCTTGATGGATTCCTACATATCAGTAATTGAAGCGGTGAAGCACGCCGGCTGGTTCCACAAAAGAAAACCTGAAATCTTCTGGTTGTCCGCCGAAAAATACAAGAATAAACCTGCCGAACTAAAAGAGTTAAAAAGTTTTGACGGAATTATAGTGCCCGGAGGATTCGGCGGCAGGGGAATAGAAGGGAAAATTAAAGCAATTGAATATTGCCGAAAAAACAAAATCCCTTTTCTGGGGTTATGCCTTGGAATGCAACTGTCGGTCATTGAGTTCGCCAGAAATATTTGCAATTTAAAAGGAGCTAATTCCACTGAATTCGCCCCTAACACATCCTATCCAATTATAGACATACTGCCCGACCAAAAAGTTCTCCTGAAAGAGAAAAAATACGGCGGGACAATGAGATTAGGGGCTTATAAGTGTAAAATAACGCCGGGAACCATTAGTTTTAGAGCATATTCTGGGTCTGCAAAGAAACAAAATGCCAAAACGCCATTATTGATTTCGGAACGCCATCGTCATCGCTACGAACTAAATAATCAGCTTAGAGATATCTTAGAGAAAAAAGGAATGGTGATATCCGGAATTAATCCTGAACGCAATCTTGTTGAAATAGTGGAAATCAAGAATCATCCTTTCTTTGTCGCCACTCAATTTCATCCAGAATTCAAATCCAAACCGTCAATGCCTCATCCCTTGTTTAGAGAGTTTATTCGCGCCTCTTTGGCAAAAAAATAAATAGTTATCCCAAATCCACATGGACTATTTTAGCAATTCTTTGCGAGCCATCAAACTTCTTTTTCCTTTTTGTCTGAAATCGAACCGTACCGACTCGAAGCGCGTAAAGAGAATCGTCTCCGCTACGAGCTACATTCTTACCTGGCATAAACTTAGTTCCGCGCTGACGCACGATAATACTGCCAACTTTCGCTTGTTGGCCTCCGAAAAGCTTGACTCCAAGATATTGCGGCCGAGAATCTCTGCCTAATTTTGTAGCGCCTGTTGCTTTAGTCTTTGCCATTTTACGAAGTAAAATGGCAACCCCGCACTAATTTTACTATCTTAATATATTCTATAAGATACAATCCGAAGAACCCTAATTGGTTATTGCAGTCTGCGTGGGGCGAATAGCCCCAATCCTTTATAGGCGAAGCGGGCTGCCAAGAAAGTATCTCGTAAAATTCAGTGCCGGGGTGCCATCATTTTTAACTTATCAAATCTATGCTATCAAAATTTACCAATCTTGTAAAGGAACGAAAATCCGAGATAATTTTAGCTATTGGAGTCGCTTTAATTTCTCTGTTTTCCTTCTTGATGGGTTATATTACCGCTAAATATCAAGAGAAAGAACCTTTAATTATTGAAACAACGGGTGAAGAAATCAGCGAAATAAATACAGGATTATGAGAGAAGGATTAAAAATAGCTATTGTCGGAGCCGGAATATCTGGTCTCTATATTGCATGGAAATTGGCGCAAAAAGGCCATAACGTTACCGTCTTTGAAAAAAGGAGTGTTGTTGGTAAGGAGGTTTGTTCCGGACTTTTTTCAGAAAGGATTTTCAATTTCATACCAGAAAGCAAAAAGTTGATTGAAAAACAAATTGATTACTGCCTTATCCATTTTCCAAAGAAGACTTTGAGGGTCGTTTTTTCAAAAAAGTTCTTTGTTATGAGCCATGCCAAACTCGATAAACTGACTTTAGATTTGGCGATATCGGCAGGAACACAAATACTCTTTAACAAACAGATAACAATATCAGACGTGCCGAAAATGACCTCTGAATTTGACAGAATAATCGGGTGCGATGGGGCAGTGTCTCAAGTTAGAAGATTTTTAAAGTTAAGAGAACCGAGATTTTACGTCGGAATGCAGGGATTCGCATATCAAAAAAATAATGATAATTATGTTGACGCCTGGCCAACGCCAAACGGATTCTTGTGGAAAATTCCGAGGAACGGAGAAACAGAATACGGCATAATGGAAAAACCGGAAAATGCAAAAAAGATGTTTGACCAGTTTTTACGGAATCACAATATAAAATTAGAAATCACGAAAGCCGCCGTCATTCCTCAAGGTCTTATTTTTTCTACAAACAAAAAATTTGCTCTTTGCGGAGATGCCGCTGGAATGACTAAGCCGTGGTCTGGCGGGGGAGTGGCCTGGTCTTTAACTGCGGCTGACATACTATTGAAAAATTTCCCTAATTTCTTAAAATATCAAGAGGAAGTCAAAAGAAGTTTTTTGCCAAGGATTATTGTTGCGGACATCCTAACCAAAGGCGTTTATTTTTTTGGATTTAAAATACCTTGGCTAATGCCAAAAAATTATAAAATAGAAAGTGATTTCTTAGTTACCTAAGAAATCAAAGAAAGCGATTTTTAAATAAGCTAAAGAGCATGCAAAACATTCCTTCTCATTTGGGAGTTATCTTAGACGGCAACAGAAGGTGGGCGGAAGAACAGGGTTTACCTATATTCGAGGGCCATCGCCGAGGACTGGAAAAAGCAAGATTGCTTGTGAAATGGTGCGCAAAAAAAGGCATTGAAACGCTGACTTTGTTTGTTTTCTCAACAGAGAACTGGAAAAGAACCAAAACAGAAGTCAACCATATTATGAGCTTACTGGAAAAAGCCCTGGGAGATAAATCGGTGAAAGAAGCCAATGAAGACGGGATACGGATCAAGATAATAGGCCAGAAAGAAAAACTGCCAAAAGCGCTTCAAAAGAGAATTATTGAAGTTGAAAAATCAACCCAGAAAAATAAAAATATCACTGTTAACTTCGCCTTGAGTTATGGCGGAAGAGCCGAGATCGTGGACGCTATTAAAAATATAATCAAGAAAAAAATTTCACCAGATAAAATTACCGAGCATGTTATTAAGGAAAACTTATCAACTTCCGATGTTGATTTGGTTATCAGAACCGGTAAAGAACAAAGAATCTCTAATTTTTTAATCTGGCAAGCGGCTTATTCCGAACTCTATTTCTGCCCAAAATACTGGCCCGATTTCATAGAAGAAGATTTAGATAAAGCTATTCTTGATTATCAAAATAGGCAGAGAAGAATAGGAGGATAATCTCAAGATGATACTTTCAAACAAAACAATATTTGGCTTAATCGTTTTAACCCTTTTCCTCGGGGTCTTTTTTGTCTTGAGAGAACCGACAACTCAAACAATACAAACAATTCAAACCGTTCAAGAACCGGCGATCACAGCTATTTCAGTAAACGCTATGACAAATACCGATAACCAGAATTACTTTGAGGCGCATCCTGTCGTGAAAGCCGTGTATGTTACGAGCTGGTCTGCCAGCAGAAAGGATTATATTGATTATTTAATCAATCTTGCCAAGAATACGGAGATTAACAGCGTTGTTCTTGACATTAAAGATTGGTCCGGAATTATAGGGTATGATACCGCGGTGTCGGAAGCCGAACATTACGGAGCGGAAAGCATAAGAATTAAAAATATTGAGGCATTTATTCAAAAACTGCACGACGAAAATATCTATGTTATCGGCAGAATCGCAGTTTTTCAGGATCCTGTTTTGGCAAAAGCAAGACCGAATTTAGCGGTTCAAAGCCGCGCCGAAATGTCTCTTAGTCCTGTTCATTTTCTGTCTTCGTTGGTATCTTCTTTTTCGTCGCTTGCATTATGGCTTGACCGATTGGGTTTGGAATGGATTGATCCTGCCTCACAGGAAAACTGGGATTACAATATTGCCATTGCCAAAGACGCGATTTCGCGCGGCTTTGACGAAATAAACTTTGACTACGTCAGATTTCCTTCAGATGGCGACCTAAAAGATATGGTTTTTCCGATTTGGGACGGAAAAACGCCAAAGCACTTGGTTATTAAGGATTTCTTTAAATACCTAAGAAACCAACTACCTGACGCCAAATTATCGGTTGATTTATTCGGCTTATCAAGTTCCAGCTTAGACGACTTGGGAGTGGGACAGGTGATTGAGGACGCTTTTCCGTATTTTGATTATATATCTCCAATGATTTATCCGTCGCATTATGCCACAGGATTTTTGGGCTTTGAAAATCCAGCCGAACATCCATACGAGGTAGTCAATTATTCAATGAAGCGGGCATCTCAAAGATTATCCGTCTTCAAGGAATCAAACGAAAGCAACGTCCAAATAAGGCCATGGCTACAAGATTTTGATTTAGGCGCTACATATGACGCCGAGATGGTAAGAAGCGAGATTCAAGCGGTTTACGACGCCTCGGGCGAGAATTTTAACGGCTTTATGTTATGGAGTCCGTCAAATTATTATACCGAAACCGCGCTCAAACCAGACAATTAATAACGATATGATAAAAGCTGTAATTTTTGATCTTGGTAAGGTGCTGGTAGGAGGAAATTGGAAATCTGTACACGCTCAAATTGCAAGAAAAATAGGAGTACCCATTAATATGGCCGTTTCTATTATCCAACCAATTAGAGACCAATGGAGTATCGGAAACATTACAGAAAAAGAATTTTGGGAGAAATTAGAATCTAAAACGAAAAAGAGATTACCAAAAGAGTTTAAGAAAAATATATGGTTTAATGACTACATCGCGAAACGAAAAGACGTTAAGGAATCATGGCAAATAGCATCAGAATTAAAGAAAAGGGGATATCGCCTTGCCATTCTTTCAAATACAACATCTCCTCACGTTAAAGCTAATAGAAAGATAGGCAGATTTAAAAGATTGCGCCATTTGGGTTTTAAAGTCATCGTTCTATCTTGTGAGGTTGGTTATCGAAAGCCAGAGCCGAAAATTTACAAAATTACTTTAAAAAGATTAAAGCTCTCAGCGAAAGAATGTGTTTTTATAGATGACAGGACAGAAAATATCAGAACAGCAAAAAAATTAGGAATTAAATCTATTCTTTTTGAAAACTCTGAAAAGCTAAGAAAGGATTTAATAAGATTGAAATTATTATAAAGTTCTCCATTGTTTACGTATTGCAATCTGTAAAAATTAAATATATGAAGAAAAATTATGCTATCTATCAAGTAGCGTTTAAAATCTTTTTGAGAAAAGGCAATAATGTCTTATTTTTAAAATTATCCAACAAGGATACTTGGGATTGGCCCGGTGGTAGAGCCGATAAAAACGAAGGCCGTGTCCCAATCAAGAAGATCCTTGCCCGTGAAATCCGAGAAGAATTAGGGTCCGACATTAAATATAAAATAGGGAAAATTGCATTTCAGTACCGTAGAAAATGCAACGCTAAAAACTTATATAATCTTATTACAGTTTACGAGGGAGAATACATTTCAGGAGGGATAAAATTATCAAACGAGCATAATACTTATCAATGGTTAAACCCTAAAAAATTCAGATTTAATAAAAGAAATTATCCTAATCGAGAAGAATTCGCGGCATTTAAAGAGTATTTGAAATAATGCGTTTGACATCGTTATTGGTATTGATAAAATGTATTTGAAAATTGAATAGTATATTTATCAAGAGTGGCGGTAGAGAGCTGGCTCGATGACCGTCCGACAACCCTTCAGAGCGACTCTTTGAAGAAGGTGTCAAATCCAGTCCCGATCGTAGATCGAAGGAAAGATAAAGGTCGATTTTTTATTTGACTCTTTCCTTAAGAAAGAGTTTTTAAATGAAAAATATGAAAATCAAAACTGCAGAATTTGTTTCACCAAAACATCCGGATAAAATCTGCGATTATATCGCAGATACTATTTTGGATGCATATCTCACAGAAGATCAATATAGTCGTACGGCAATAGAAATACTTGGAGGTCACGGATTGGTATGCGTTGTGGGCGAGATAAAAAGCAATGGCAAAGTTGATATAGAAAAAGTTGTAAAAGATATTGTTGGCGAAAATTTTAAGGTGATTATCAATGTTGTAGAACAAAGCAATGAAATTGCCAGAGGGGTTGATATTGGCGGGGCAGGGGATCAAGGCATTATGGTTGGCTACGCTTGCAATGAAACAGAAAATTTTATGCCCTTAGAATATGAACTGGCGAGAGATCTGTGTGAAAAGATTTACACCAAATACCCATATGACGGAAAGACCCAGGTGACAATAAAAGACGGAAAACCTACTAAGATTGTTGCGAGTTTCCAAAATGTTTCTCATGCAGATCTTGAAAGCATTGTTCGATCGGTTATCCAATCTGAAGAATATATTATTAATCCGGCAGGAGATTGGAAAATTGGCGGATTCGAAGCTGACTCTGGATTAACCGGCAGAAAAATTATCATCGATAGCTACGGACCGAATGTACCGGCAGGAGGAGGTTCTTTTAGTGGAAAAGACTGCACGAAAGTTGATAGAAGCGGAGCCTATATGACTAGAAAAATTGCTGTTGATTATTTGAAACGTTTGAGTGCGAAAAAGGTCTTAGTGAAATTAGCTTATGCTATAGGCAAAAAAGAACCGGTAATGAAAAGCGTGGTTATTGATGGAAAAGAAGAAGAAATCGAAGGATACAACCTAACCCCAGAAAGTATAATATCTTCGCTAGGCCTTAGAAAACCTATCTACAAAGACACGGCTACTTGGGGGCACTTTGGAAGAAATTTTCCATGGGGATAAAGCCTAGAACCAAAAACCATTCTAAAACAAGCAAGGGAAGCAATTTATCGCTTCCTTTGTCTTTGTTGACAAATATAAAATAATATCATATATATATTAGCTAGTTATCTTTTAAAATTACATCTCACGGAAAGGAGCGGAAAATGATCCAGATACAATGGATTATGGTCTTGCTGGTAGCTATCGTCATGATAGTTGCCGTTTCGAGGAAGGAAGCAAAAAACGCAATCCTTCCGTTTTGTAATGGGCATGGTTTACGGAGTGCTGATCGATCTGGACCCTGTTCTTTTGTTAGTGATTTTTTGATAGTGTGAACTAATGGAACCATTAGCTTCAAAAATCAGGCCGAAAACATTAAAAGAATTTGTTGGTCAAGAGCATTTAGTTGGCGAGGGAAAACCTATAAATACCGCTATCAAACAAAAGCACTTATTTTCATTTATACTTTGGGGTCCTCCGGGGTCTGGAAAAACAACACTGGCAAAGATCTATGCCAAAAGCTTGGACGCAAAACTTTACGAACTATCGGCGGTTTCTGCTGGTAAGGCCGACATCAGAAAAATCATAGATGAAGACACGAAGGACTATCCCAAAGTCCTATTCTTAGATGAAATTCACCGCTTTAACAAAGCCCAGCAGGATTTTCTATTGCCTTATGTGGAAAGAGGGGATTTAACTTTGATTGGAGCTACTACGGAAAATCCAAGTTTTGAAGTAATACCGCCCCTGCTCTCGCGCTGCAGGGTTTTTGTTTTAAACGAACTTACAGATAAAGAAATGAAAACCATTGTCAAACGAACGAAGTTAAAATTAGACAAAGAATCTACTGATTGGCTGGTAAATATGGCTAATGGCGACGCAAGACAGGCAATCACTATGCTGGAAAACACTAACGAGCTTTACAAGGAAATTAATTTGGAAAATCTAAAAAATGCCCTACAGTCAAAATTTTTAAGATACGATAAAGTAGGGGAGGAGCATTACAACACAATTTCGGCCTTTATTAAAAGTATGAGGGCTAGCCAGGCAGATGCTGCCTTATATTATTTGGCCAGGATGATTGACTCCGGAGAAGATCCAAAGTTTATCGCGAGGCGCATGGTAATTTTTGCTTCAGAAGACATAGGATTGGCTCAACCTACGGCCTTGGTCATTGCGAATGATGTGTTTCGCGCCGTAGAGATTATAGGATTACCAGAATGCGGTATCAATTTAGCCCATGGTGCAACCTATCTTTGCCAATGCAAAAAAGACAGAAGCTCATATAATGCCTATATAGCCGCGACGCAAGATGTAAAACAATATGGCAATCTGCCAATTCCTCTAAAACTGCGCAACGCGCCGACGAAACTTATGAAAGATTTGAATTACGGCAAAGGATACGACCCAAAGGTCGTGGTGAGAAAACCGAACCATGAAAAATATTCAAAAGAAGATTATCTACCCGATCAGCTGAAGGGAAAGAAATACCTCAAATCATAGGAATCCGTTAGCTATTGGCAAGCTAATCAATAAGTACTATACATAGGACACAGTTCGTCAAAAAAGCAGCATCTTTCCTGATAGTTGTAGTTCTTGCAATCCTAAAGCCCCCGTTTCTACTTTGTTCAACGGGGCTTTTTATTTTGTAAAGTAAAATAAAATTCGAAAATCGTCAGATCTAATTAAACAACATTTAATTGTGGATAATTAACTATTCACATATTTTATTAAAAAAGCTATTATTGTTTTAGATATTTGGACCGAATTATATAGCGTGCACGCCGTGGCTAACTTCAGAGAAAGGAGGAACCACCATTATGATTGTCCGAACGAGTTCTTTGATTAAGACAATCGCGTGTCGCCGTGGCCAGGGCAGTTCCGGGTGCAGCTAAACGCGCCCGAGAACGTGCTCAACAAAAGCGTCTTTAAGGACGCAAAACGCAAGGGAGACGAACCTCGTTTCGTCTCCCTCTTTTTTTATTTCCGTTTGCATAAAGGAGATTCACTATCAAGATTAAAAAGAAAAAAATATTTTGAAAAATAAAATCGTAAGGTAATAATTTGACATTGAGATCACTGGAGCTATAATTCAATCATATAGATAAAGATTTTTCGGAATTAGTCGAATATCTAGACGAAAAGTTTATTGGAGTAAAATTAGAATATTAACATTCTCATATATGGCAAAAAGAAGCACGGCATTAGGTAGACGCAAAAAATCGCATTCACATAAAACCAAAAAACGCTTGGCAATAAAGCGACTTATGCTTGAAGCCAGAGCAAAAAAAAGAAAGCATAAGTAAAATTCACAACAAAATTTTAAACAACTTACTTTTTGAGTGGGTTGTTTTTAATTCCAACATACGGAATCTATCAATCGCTAATAAGGCGCTTGCTACCTTCAGGCAGGATTTTTTGGTAGGATGAGATATAAATATTTTATCCATGAATAAAATAAATAAATGATCCAAAAAAGAAAAAGCAATCTTTATAATCCCGAAGCAAGCCTCCCGTTTAATATAAGCCGGTCTAAAATAGATATGTTTTTGGAATGCCCGAAATGTTTTTATATAGACAGAAAATTAGGAATTGCCAGGCCCGGCATGCCGGGTTGGTCTTTAAATAGCGCTGTTGACCAATTGCTAAAAAATGAATTCGATCTTTTACGAAAGAACGGCGAACCACACGAATTAATGAAAAAATACAAGATCGATGCCATTCCTTTTGCTCATACCGATTTATCGACATGGAGAGACGATGATTACAAACGCGTTGGAGCTTGTGTGTTGCACAAAAAAACTAATTTTAATATTTGTGGCATTGTCGACGACATCTGGATAGATAAAAAATCCAAAGAACTCTATATCGTCGATTACAAAGCCACAAGCACCAGTAAAGAAATTTCTTTGGAGGACGAGTACAAACAGGGCTATAAAAGACAGATGGAGATTTACCAGTGGATTTTCAGGCAGATGGGGTTTAAAGTATCGAAAACCGGTTATTTTGTTTTTGCCAATGCCGGAAAAAATAGCCCGAAATTCGACGGCAGATTAGATTTTGAAGTTTCAATATTAAAACATGAAGCCGATGATTCTTGGGTAGAATCGACAATTTTTGACATTAAAAAATGCCTTGATTCGGATAAAATTCCCTTATCCGGAGAAAATTGCGAATATTGTGATTTTCATAGATTAACCAATGTAGAAGAGGGAATTGGATAAAAATCATGCTAATTGACGACGTAACAATCAATGTAAAAGCCGGGAAGGGCGGCCGCGGTGCTGTGGCGTTCAACAAAACGAAGATGAGCCTAGGACCAACCGGAGCCAATGGAGGTAAGGGCGGAGATGTTTATTTTGAAGGAGTATCGAATTTAGGAGCATTAATCCAGTTCCGCTACAAGAAAAACATAGCGGCGGAAGACGGTGAAAACGGGAAAAACCAGCTTTACGATGGAGCTAAAGGCAAAGATCTTGTTGTAGTAATACCGATAGGGACGGTACTTCATAATATATCGATGGGCAAAAAATCTGAAATTATTTCTGTTGGTGAGCGTTTTTTAGTGGCAAAAGGCGGTATTGGCGGAAACGGAAATTATTTTTTCCGTTCGTCCACCAATACCAGCCCTGTGGAATTCCGGGAAGGATCATTAGGCGAAGAATATGACATAAGGTTAGAGCTTAAACTGATAGCTGATGTCGGATTTGTGGGGCTTCCCAATGTCGGTAAATCGAGTTTATTAAACATACTGACAAACGCCAAAAGCAAGGTAGCCAATTATCCATTTACTACTTTAGATCCAAACTTAGGAGTTTACTACGAATTGATATTGGCCGATATTCCCGGCCTGATTGAAGGATCCTCTGATGGCAAGGGGTTTGGCATTAAGTTTTTACGCCACATCGAAAGGACTAAAACCATTTTTCATTTCATCTCCGCCGATTCCAAAAATCCTCTTTCGGACTATCAGACCATCAGAAACGAGTTGGAAAAATACAACAAAAGCTTGTTGGAAAAAAAAGAATATGTTTTTTTAAGCAAATCTGATCTACTAAACGAAAAAGAAATTGGGGAAAAAATAAACGAGCTGAAAGAAACTGGTAGGGAAGTAATACCCATCTCCATAATCGACGAAAAAAGCATAAAAAAAGTTGAAGAGATTTTACGCGAGATAACAAAACAGAAACATAAATAGACTCTCCATTTGACGAATTCAGGACGAATCTGACAAAAATCGCCTCATATCGGCGGTTTATCCTTTTAAATTCTTACCACTATGAAACCCCGAACGAAATCAAAGATTTCCAACGAGGCAAGTTGTCGATGAATATCTCACATTCCCTAAGAAAAACTAAATATACGACGAAATAAGGCAAGAATCAGCCGAATAGAGTATTTATCGTCTTAGAGTTAAAAACCGCTTAGAATGGCTCCTAGGGGGCAAAAATAGGCCTAAAATTAGGCTTCAAAGCTCAAAATGGGGGATAATATTCTCATTTTATAGTTTCCGTTATTGATCTTGCTATAGAAATCCACTTTAGGCCTTGTGGTCTTTTGGCTTTAAATTTTTGCATTGATTCGTGAATATTTATGATACGCGTAAAATCACTCTTAACCCATTTCCGCATAAATTTGCCTTTATTACGATAGATAATTTCTATAGCTTCTGCCCATAATTCAAAATCTTGTTTCTTCTTACCATGTAAAGAATTTCTCCTGAAAAAGGGCACGGTTATATTGTGTAGATTGTCTATGTCTTGAACGGAATACCTAACCTGATCTCCACGGGCAAGATAGATAGCCCCACACCCAAGATTAGCCTGTATTTTCTTTAAAAGGTCTTCGTCGTCTTTTCTAGTAACAATTACGAATTGACATTTCCATCCATAATAGACTGGTTTGTTTTTCCTTTCTCGACGAACATCTCTCCGAAACTGTAGATCAAAACATCCTTCGCCGTCAACAAATCCGGCAATATAATCTCCTGATATTGTTTGGGATTGAGTTTTGTCCATTTTTTAAAATTATTATTCTCTTAGGCTATGGAATTTTCTATGGGTTTCTCTAAGTTTTTTTGACGTAACAGAAGCATAGATTTGAGTAGTGCCTATATTTTTATGGCCTAAAAATTCTTGAATAGTTCTTAAATCAGCACCTTGTGTTAAAAGATCCGTTGCAAAAGAGTGGCGAAGCGTGTGAGGACTGGTAAAAATCGGGACGCCAGCTAAGAGGGTATATTTCTTAACAATATTTTCCATCGAGCGTGAGGATAATCGTTTTTGCGAATTTTTCGGCCCTTTGTAATTAATAAATAAAGCCTTTTCTTTGTCTCTACGAGTTGTTATGTACTTACTTAGCCATTTTATTGCTCTTTCTGATAAATAAACCGGACGCGGTCTGTTGCCTTTGCCAATTACTACGATTTCCAAATTTTTCGTTTCGGGCGTAATTTTAATTTGTTCTTTATTTAAACTCACTAATTCCGCTACCCGAAGACCTGTTGAAAAAAAAGTTTCCAGAATGGCTCTGTCTCGTAAACCGAAAATATTAGAGGTATTTGGAGTTTCAATAAGTTTTTTTATCTGATCAACGCCTAAGAATTTAATGGCTCTTTCTTCAGGCTTAGATTTTGCCAGCTTAATCTTTTCGGCTGGTAAAGAGATGATGTTATGGTCGGCAAAATAATTTAAAAGGTTCCTGAGAGCAATTAGATAGTAATTTTGGGTAGATCTCTTTAAAGGCTCTTTGGTGTTTATATTAAAGGTTTGAGATAGAGAAACCCGGTATTTACGAATATGATCTTCAGAAAGCTCGTGAGGAAGCAAAGATTCAAGGTTGCTGTTTTTCAACCATTTTATAAATCTTTTTAAAAATCTTTCGTAGGTTTCCTGGCTTTTATTACTCAATCCTTTTTCTATATCCAAATACTCTAAAAAATCATTAACGTGCTCAACTATAGGCCTGTTGTCTTTTTTCATATTATTGGGGGAGTGATTAATCGTTTAGACATGATACTTCGATAAAGAACCATTATGCGAAGTATACTACTTCTATAGTATACAGACCAAATACGTCTGTCAATACTCCCCCAGTGCCTTATTTTGAACGCAGTTAAAAACAAACTTGTTTATTCTGAACGAAGTGAAGAACAAACTTGTTTATTCTAAACGAAGTGAAGAACAAACTTGTTTATTGTATAAAAAAGCCGCCCTAAGTTAGGACGGACGAACTCGAACAAAGATTAAATCTCCTGCGTATTAGATGTAATACCTGAGCCAGAAATCGATTCAGAATTCATCAGCTCTACGGATTGATACCTAGACTGAATTTCCGCCGCTAACTGGTGATTCAACTCTTTCAGCAGCTGAAAAACTATCAGGTCTACTTCTTCTGGAACCGAGGCAAACTGCTGGATTTCCACTAGTATTACGTTGCGGAAAAAATCACGTATAGGAATCGCTTTACAATAAAGCAAAGGGCCCTCGATATGGTTTGTGTTCCCAATTAATCGAGAACACAAATAATGAGAGCACATCCAACTCAGAATGTAATTAATCTCCCATCTTTCCCTGCTTTCCTCCTCCAATTTGAAGATTTCGTCAATTAATCGCTTTAAAAGACCTTGGCGTTTGCTCGCGCGAGCCATCCATGCTTGAGTCATTATTTTACTCCCTTTTAATCTTTTGTGTATTAAATTACAAAAAAGCTATATTCATCATAAAACATATAATTAATTTTGTAAATCACAATAAAAAAAGCGCGTTCAGCATTTACAACAGTCCTCAAGGTCCCCTCAAGGCCAATTTTACTTAAACGCGCCGGCCCACCCTCTGGATGGATGGTCCTAAAATGGGCCACACCCTCCGGGTGGATGATCCTAAAAAGGATCAATCATAATTATACTTTGACCGGTTATTCACCGATCAAAATACGTACTCAAAAGAACTTTAATCTATATTAATAAAATCTAAAAAGCTGTCAAGGATAATCTTCCCCAGATTTAAAAATGTTGCTTTCTACAATTTTCCATAGCTTCCTTTATCCTTTTCAATGTTTTTTCTCTGCCCAAAATCGCTGCCACCTCAAATGGCCCGGCCGACGCTTTCTTTCCCGTCAAGGCAACCCGCAAAGGCCATAACAATTCTCCTTTACTACCGACCTTTCTCTGTTGCATATCTTTCTCTGCCTTTGCAATCAAGGATTTTTCCAGATTATCTTGGGTCCAATCATTTTCGCTAATGAATTTGATAATTTCTTCCACCCTTTCCAGCGATCCAATAACTTCCCTGTCTGTCATATTCTGCCATTTTAATAATTCCGTCTCGTACTCCAAATTATCTCTCAAAAAGAAACCGGCTAACTCTGATATTTCAGACAGTTTTTTTAATCGTTCTTGGTAAATAGCGACTACTTTTTCCAACCAATCAAAAGCAATAATCTCGCCCGTGGCTTTGATTTTATATTTTGGCAGTTTCTCTTTAAATAATTTTAATTTCTCTGGAACCATAAGAAATAAGCGTTTAAACGATTCGGTTATTAGACCCGTTGAGCGGTTCAATTAACCCTGCTCCAATCAAATAAGGAATGCAGAGTTTAGTTAATTTCTCGACAGAGCGTTGACGAATATAAAAACCGTTTAGGAAATCTAATCTTTGGATATTGAAAACGGCTCCTCCTTTTTGGATTCTGTCTATGGAAAACTCTTTCGTCAAAGAAAGTAAAGAATAAATTTCTCTTTCGTCTCCCGGATTCCAACCCAAAAAAGCTATAAAATTCAC